>NZ_LZHB01000006.1:0-48328 GCF_001690345.1 Gilliamella sp. Gris3-2 | reverse complement strand
AAACCGCAAGCTTAAGCAGATGTTTGCCGAACTGAGCTTAAAATCCCAGCTGCAGGAAGAAATAATAAAAAAGCTTTAGTGCCCGCAAAGGCACGTAAAACGTGGGCACAGCAACTACAACAAAATCATTCAGTTACTATTGCTATGAGTTGTGCCATTGTTGGCTTAAGCCGTTGTGCTTACTATTATCAACCTAAGTTACAGGATGATTCGGTGATTGTTTCGGTATTGAATGCTATCACAGACCGGCATTTACGCTGGGGCTTTCCTAAATGTTTTAATCGTATCAAAAAGCTCGGCTATAAATGGAATCATAAACGGGTGTATCGGGTGTATTGCCAATTAAAGCTTAATCTCAGGATAAAGCGTAAACAGCGCATTCCTCCACGAAGCCCAGAAAGACTATCAGCACCCAATAAACAAGGTGAATGTTGGTCAATGGATTTTATGAGTGACAGTAGTCGTAATCAGCGTCGCTTTAGGACATTCAATGTTATCGATGACTTTAATCGTGAGGCGTTAGGGATTGATATTGCAGTAAGCTTACCAGCAGGAAGGATTACCCGTTACTTAGATAAACTGGCCGAATATCATGGGTATCCATTAAAAATACGGGTCGATAATGGGCCAGAATTTACAGGAAAAACCTTTATAAACTGGGCTAAATCACATAATATAACCATTGATTATATCCAGCCCGGTAGTCCTTATCAAAATGGCTATATTGAACGATTTAATCGTACCTATCGTACTGAAGTACTCGATTTATATCTTTTTAACAATTTAGCACAAGCAAGGAGAATAACTGAAGAATGGTTAATGATTTATAATACCGAAAGACCACATGAGGCATTAAATAACATGACACCGATTGAGTATAAAACACTAAAACAAGCAGCATGATTTTCTACGTGAGTTGTGTACTAAGTTTGGGGTATTTACATTAGTCCTCTCTCTTTGAGAAATTCCTCCACTACAGGAATGACCTTTTCTTCCAGTAATTCTTTTGAAATCCCTGAAATAATAAAGTCGTCTGCATACCTAACCATGTACGTTTTATGTTGCCTGATTTTCCTGCTCGCTTTCTCACCAAAGTGATTGGCTAGCTCTTTTTCCAAGCCGTCTAACGCCATGTTGGCTAGCGTTGGCGAGATAATCCCACCTTGCGGTGTGCCCGCCTCAGTCATCTTCACCTGCCCCATGTCAACAACACCCGATTTTAACCACTTCGTTAATATCCGTTTATTCATTGGAATATTCGCTATTAACCAATCATGGCTAATGTGGTCAAAACAGCCCTTGATATCTGCATCTAATACCCACTGCGCAGGTTGGTTAGTTTTCCGCCCCTTGTGTGAGAATATTCGATGTATATGGGTTATCGCATCGACCGTTGAACGATTAATACGAAAACCATAAGAGCCTTTGTCCGCCGTTGTCTCCGAAACAGGCTGTAGGGCAAATAAATAGAGTGCTTGCATTGCCCTGTCTTTTATGGTCGGAATACCCAAAGGGCGTTTCTTCCCGTCAGACTTAGGAATATAAACCCGCCTTAATGGTTGCGGTTTATATCCTTTATTTGTTAACGTTGCAATCGCTTTCCATTTTGCCTCAGCGGTGCTCCAA
This sequence comes from Gilliamella sp. Gris3-2, assembly GCF_001690345.1. Classification (NCBI taxonomy): domain Bacteria; kingdom Pseudomonadati; phylum Pseudomonadota; class Gammaproteobacteria; order Orbales; family Orbaceae; genus Gilliamella; species Gilliamella sp. Gris3-2. The sequence goes on along the minus strand of NZ_LZHB01000006.1, from coordinate 46,702 downwards.
GTTACCTTATCAACACCTGCCGTCCTTTTACCTCTATTTTCAGTCACTCGCCTTACCGCTAATTGCTTAGCATAAGTTGAGCGTGTCAATAATCTTTGCAAGCGTTTAACCTTGCGCCAATCATTTTCAAGTGTCGCTTTCGCAATCCGACTCTGCAATCCTTTAACATGCCTTGTTGCTTTGACCCAATCGATATTGTGCCATTGCTTCGCCATGTCAGAGGCCGCTGGAGCTAGACCACGTGCTACTTTTTTGCTATCATGATTTTGCTCTTTCATACTTACCTCTTGATACAAGAAGTAGCAGAAATTACTTGATTCTGGTTGAATAACCGCCAACGTAGCTACCCACGCTACTGGTGGCAGTTATTCAGTAAATCAAATAACTCTACCACTCTGTAACACGGTTAATGTTTGAGTTTTGAGCTTGGCGAATGTTCACAGGTGGACTATTTTCCCGATAGCCACAACTGCTCAGCATTTCGCTAGCTCATCCCTCGCCTAAAATAATTCCATTAGAAATTACCCACCAAAGGATTAGCCTAACATCTTGCGACGAAAGACCAGTTAGAAGTCTGCACCCTTTCGAGTTAGGTCATATTTCATACCCTATATCAGCCATTACAGCCAATCATTCGCTTTCTCTAACCTCCTTTACCTGCACGTTTAACAGCATTACTTACGCTCTGCCTGCCAATCCCCAATTTTGCGCTCTATATAATACGATTGCTGAATTGTGGACGGCAAACGTACAGGCTTACCAAGTTCCGTTATTATCACACGAGTAGTTAAGATGTAGACTGTTCGCCGATAGTCATATTGATGACGTATTCCCACGTTAAACGAGAATATCCGACTATATTACCTTTTGGTCAAAGCCTATCAGTAGTTTTGGCTTTTTCAGCCTTACGACGTTTATCATCTATTCACTTTACGTTCATCTGTCTACCCAGTCTAGCCCCTCATGGCATACTACTTGCCATTACTTAATGTTACCTCACGATAATCATTAACCTTGCTATTCCTCAAGGGGGTACATTGTCAGTAAGCTCCGCACCAGACCGTCGCCAGTCTCGCACTATCCCTAGACTACTGTTAGCCATATAACAGGTTGAACTCTCATTCTTGCTTATACTACTGCAATCCTGATTCAACAATGATAATAACAGCTTTTGCACTTATCACTACACACACTTCATCAATTTCAGCTTAAACTATATGCTGATTGGATTCTCTCCTCTCCTTCTACGATTACAATAATATCTATTGCATCCTGTTGGAAAGTACCAGAATTTATCAGATATGATTAATTGAAATGTCTAAAGAGAGTTAGTTCTCTATAATAGTTGAGGTATCTCAACTAGATTTTATTACCAACTGTACCTTTGGAGGGTTATATACACAGCATCCTTTCGGACACTATATATAATGTCCTACTTAGATACTGTGTAGAGACACTTAGGGCTTTTGACCCTAAGTATCCACCTAAAATATTGATAAAAATCAATAAGTTAGGCGTGGTAAGCACGACCTTGTCGCACCTAACGTTTGCTGAATTGAGGACGACGACGAGCTTTGCGTAGACCCACTTTTTTACGTTCAACTTGACGTGCATCACGAGTAACAAAACCTGCTTGACGTAACGCAGAACGTAAAGTTTCATCATATTCCATTAACGCACGAGTAATACCGTGACGAATCGCACCAGCCTGACCTGAAATACCACCACCTTTAACAGTGATATAAAGATCAAGTTTGTCAGTCATTTCAACTAACTCTAACGGTTGCATAACAACCATACGAGCTGTATCACGACCAAAGTATTGCTCTAAAGAACGCTTGTTAATAACGATGTTACCACTACCTGGTTTGATAAATACACGAGCAGCAGAACTTTTGCGGCGACCTGTACCGTAATATTGATTATCAGCCATCTTTTATCCCCTTAAATATCTAATACTTGCGGTTGTTGTGCCGCATGATTGTGCTCACTACCAGCATAAACTTTTAGTTTACGGTACATTGCACGACCAAGAGGACCTTTCGGTAACATGCCTTTTACAGCAATTTCGATGACTTGTTCAGGATGGCGCTCAATCATCTCTTTAAAAGTCGCTTCTTTAAGTCCACCGATGTAGCCAGTATGACGATAATAGATCTTATCAGTGCGTTTTTTGCCTGTTACAGCAACTTTTTCTGCATTGATAACGATAATATAATCACCTGTATCAACATGTGGTGTGTATTCTGCTTTGTGTTTACCACGCAAACGGCTTGCGATTTCAGTAGCTAAACGACCTAACGTTTTACCTGCTGCATCAACAACATACCAGTCGCGTTTAACTGTTTCTGGTTTAGCTGAAAAAGTACTCATTCGTAATTATCCAATTTTTAATTAATCTCACGTTAATAAATTATTTGATTTATTTACACTTTTTGATTGTTACCATTAATTAACTCACCCCTTCGAGTGGTTATACTAATATTGACAACCGAAAACAACGTTGGGAAGAACGTTGTCGTAACGTGGGTGGCAATATTATACAGAAATTTTATAAAAGCGCTAGAGTAAAAATAAAAAATCATAGCGAGAAGGAACGCTTACTGATAAACTAAAATCAACATTAAATAACAAAATATTTAAATAAATGAGCAATACAATTCAACTTTCAATAGAAGATTATATTAGCAGAGGATTGCACCGAAAATGTTATCGTCATCCAAATGATCCCAATAAGTGTATCAAAGTGAATTATAATGTTGGTGCTGAAGAAGAAACTAATCGAGAAATTTCTTATTATAAACATCTAATTAGACGTAATGTTTCATTCGATGCAATAGCAAAATATTACGGTCCAGTTTCAACTAATTATGGCAAAGGCCATGTTTTCCAACTCATCCGAGATTATACCGGTGAAGTAGCTATACCACTTGAAAAATACCTCGCTGATAAAAAATTAACTAAGCAATATTATGATGATTTAGTTACTTCATTAAGAAATTTAAAATCAGCCCTATTAAAAGATCGTATTATTACAATGACAATAAAAAGCAAAAATATTTTGTTTCAACACTTAAGTGCAGATAAAAGTCGCTTAATTATTATCGATAATATCGGTAATTCAACTCTTATTCCTATTGCCAATTACATTCCTTTTTTTGCTAAAGCCAAAATTGAACGAACTTGGCAACGTTTTTTAACATCCATTATTAAAGAAAATAGCAACAATAAATTAATCACTCGTTTAGTTGACGAAGTGAATCAGTAATCCTCAATTGTGCAATAGCACCTTTTACATTATTAGGTCTATTTTTTAAGGTAAATAGACCTTGATGTAATTTAGCAATACGGTTGACTATACTTAAACCAAGCCCAATACCATTATGCTTGCGATCCATACGAAAAAAGGCTTGGGTCAGTTTTTCGCTTTTAGACTCATCAATGCCATTACCTTCATCTTCTACAGTAATAATGATATCTTTTTTAATTTTGTAACAACTTACCACAATTTTAGTGTTCTCAGGACTGTAGCGATAACTATTTTCAACTAAATTACGTACTAATAGTCTTATTAAGGTTGCATCACCATTAAAAATAAGGTCTTTATCAGTCAAATACCATTCAAGCTGTTGCTGTTTTTGTGAAGTCAATTCTGTTAGTTCATCAGACAGTGGAATCATAATATCATTATAAAAATTAATATGTTGATACTGTCCTACAGTAAACTTTTGACTAGCTCGAGCAAGCATTAATAGCTGTTCTACAGTACTGACTAATCGATCTATACGATCAATTAACTCTGTGCAATCAATGTTATTGTTATTTTCTAACAATTCTAGATGTAAACGAATGCCTGCTAAAGGTGTCCTCATTTCATGCGCTACGTCGGCGGTAAAAAGACGTTCTTGAGATAATGTTGTACTCAGCCTAATAAAAAGATTATTCAATACAGATGTAATCGATTTAATTTCACGCATATTGCTAATTGGCGCAATGGGTTTTAGGTTCTCTTCAGTACGTTGATTAAGATCTTTCTCTAAAATTTCCAACGGTTTTGTGATCCACTTGATCGCTTTGTACGCTAAAAATAGTGTTACTGCCATCATAGAAAAGGCTGAACAAAACAAAACAAAAATCGCTTCTAATTCTTCTTCTTCAACAACTTCATCAATTTTATTTTGACTTAGAGTCAAATTAACCAATACATCTATTTGTTCTTTACTTTCGTGCCATAACCAAAGGACAGTAATAATCTGACAAACCAACATGATAGAACCCAAAGTAAAAAATAGGTTCCAACGAATACTGTGGCGTATATTACTAAGTGATTCTGAAATCATAATTTAATTATCTAATTTAAATTAATCGAGTTATCAACATCCATCATTAAGTTGATAACCATAACCTCGTACTGTACGAATAAAATTTTTACCCAATTTATTACGTAACCCGTGAATATACACTTCCAAAACATTTGAGCTAGGGTCACTCTGCCAATCATAAAGATCATTTTGCAATAAGTCACGGTGGACCTTTTCGCCAGCTTTTAGCATTAATCGAGATAATACAATAAACTCTTTTGGTGTTAACACTACTTCTTGGTTATTAACAGTCGCTTTTTGTTGTTTTATATCAATAGTAATAGGACCATAACTGATAAGATTATCTGCGGTACCTTGATCTCGACGAATTAACGCTCTTACTCTAGCTAATAATTCAGTTAAAGCAAAAGGTTTAATCAAATAATCGTCGGCACCATTATCTAAACCTTCTACTCTATCTTCTATGGTATCGCGTGCAGTTAAAATCAAAACTGGCGTTGAAATATGATTTTTTCGCCAGCGAATCAGTAAGTCAAGTCCATCACAATCAGGTAATCCTAAATCGAGTATAATTAAACTAAACTGCCCAAATTGAATATAATCTTCAGCTTGTTTACCATTTGTAGCAACTTCACAAACATAACCATTTGACGTTATACCATCGTATAAACCTTTCTGTAGCAAGCTATCATCTTCAACAATTAATATTTTCATTGATGATTTACCTTATATAAATGTTGGAATCACTAAGAATTCTCAATCGTATAATTATCAGTAATTATATACTTCACGTTACATATCTAAAGCTATTAATTGCGCTCAATAAGAACATACTTATTAAGAAACTTGTTAATACTTATCCAATTTTTATTAATTAAATACGCCGATAATATACTTAAAATAAATCCGACAATAATATCTAATGGCCAATGAATCCCTAGATATATACGACTCCAACATACAAGTACAGCAATTAAAGCCAATAAATATAGATCTGTTCTAAAGCGATATGCATTATCAAAAAAAACAGCAAAAAACATCGTCCACACAAATACCGCATGTTGGCTCGGTAAAGAACTTGTTTTGTCATGAAAAAGATAATTAGTACCAACTTTAACCTCAAAAGGGCGTGGAGAATAAAAACAATAACGAATAACAAAAGTAACTAATAATGCTAACCCTAAACTAAATACTATTTTTAAAATTAATTGCCTATAAATAGGCCGAATACACCAACCGATTACCATAATAATAACAGATAGGTAAACCAAATATTTAGCACAAAAAATAGCAAAAAAGACAAATGATTTAGATGCATGATCTGAAGCGTTTATTAATAAAAAAATTTGCGTATTAAAATCATGCCACATAAGCTATCTCTCTAGATTCACCCAAATTATTAATAATTTAACGTATAAACCTTAAGAGAACCTTAATATAAACTTATTCAGTAATCAGATAAATGTAAAATTTGATGTACTTTTAGATTTAAATTCGTCATTTAAATAAAGTGTAGGAAAACGCAGAGTTTTTTACACTTCATGGTTAAAATAATCCTCTAAAAACTCATAAGGCGTTTTCCCTGAAATCGCTTTATGTGGTTTAACGGTATTATAAAAATTAATAAATCGTTTAAGCTTTTGTTTTCTATCTTTTGAATTACTAAATATATGCTGATTATGCCACATCGCAATTCAAAGTTCGTATCACTCTTTTGAGCTTTCCCATTCGTTTGTGGACAGACTAGTTTCGTGAATTCTTGATGGATACGATGGTTGTTACACGTTTTAACAAATAGGTGTTCGCTGGTGCCTTGATATTCACGTCCATTATCGGAATAAATACATTCAATGGTATAAGGACATTGGGCTAATATATCATTTTGTAAAAACTGTGCCGAGCTAAATTGGGATTTATCAGGGTAAATACCCGCATAAAGCTCACGTGAAAAATCATCAATACCGACAAATAAATATTCTCTAGTTTGCTGTTTCGTTTCATTTTTAAGTAAAGGTAAACGTTTGGTATCAACGTGTAGCATTTCTCCCGGATAGGTTTTGTTATAGCGTTTAGCTTGCCGTCTTAATTTATCTTCAATCGATTTTTCGACTTTAACCAGACGTTTAATTCCATAACGAATGGTTTTATAACGTTCATTCTTACTGGTTAAAGGCACAAAAAGCTTCAATCGGGCTTTCTTTAGTACATTATAAATGGTAGGCCGACTGACCATAAAGCGTTTTGCCAAATCAGTGACCGTTATTTTTTCTTTATGATATAAGCGCCATATCTCTTGTCTGTAATAAGGCGTTAGTTTTTTATGTATATTCAATACAGTACTGTATCAAATTACTGTAAACAATGCGAAAAATCCTCACATTGCTATCACATTTCTAGCTACTGAAGCCGATATTATTGATCTAGATAACAAATATCGGTCTTGTGCACAAGATAGATCAGTTGGTTTATTATAAAATTTGGTGACAGAATTAACTGTCACCTTTAACTATTAAATATACAAAATTTAGGATAGGTCTGGTGGCCTATCCAGTCTTTTCCTACAACTAATTAAAAACGCGATTAATAAGCTTATTAACAACTCCACCAACAATAACCGAGGTTACAAAACTAGCTAATACTCGCCCTTCTGTTTTTATTGATTTAAGATCTTCATCTTCTTCACACGCTTTTGCTATTTTATCTTGCGCAGTATATACTGCTGCTGTTGTTAAAAGAAGCCCAGAACCCACACTAATTAATTTAAAAATTGACATGTATAACTCCTTATTGTTTTATAGCTAAATAGATAAGCACAACTTTAATTAGAAAAATAAAAAACTTTTGTTAAAGATATTTTCCCATCATTTTTTTAAGATCTATATTATTTTTTAATATATGATTCGTTATTTTTGCATCATTGTATTTTTTTCTTAAGGTTGCTATATATAAACAAGCTGGAATTGTTACACGATAAGCTGGTCCTGTAACATTAAATAGTAACCATAAATGGTTTATTGCCAAACAAATAGATAATACTAATTCCTGATATCGCCTCGGATAAGGTCTTGGTAACATTACTGTCATTATATTTCCTGATTTAAAACCAAAATTGTTTAAAATGCTAAATATTAAATAATTTGAAATTAAAGAAGACGAAGTCATAAAATTTTGAATCCCCATCATTACCGTGGATGGTGTAACTTTAGAATTAACATTACCCAATTCTGCTGCTATCTTTTTAAGGTCTTTTTGACTTATATTTTCTAATGATTGCTTGAGAAGTGAATTTAATAAAGCATCTTCAATTTTCTCAATAAAAAAAGATGATGGTTCATTCAATATTGTGTTAGTTTTATTGCATACATCTATTAATATTTCACGATAACATACCCCTTTACCTTGCCTTAATAAATTCATTCCTGAATTTGCACCAAATGTTTGAAGCTCTGCAGCTATAGATTTCCAATATAATTGATGGTTAGGATAATGTCGTTTATAACTTGCATCGCTTGTTAATGTTTCGGTAAACCGAAGGGTATTATCCTTAGGATCAACAGTCAATATAGAAACCAATAATTCTAAATCTTCATTAGTACATTGTTTTAAAAAAACTAGGTCTGAATCATCTCTATAAATAGCCATTTATACTCCCCTTATTAATTATTAATTATGATTACAACACTATAGCAATCAGAATTTCCTTCATGAGGAATTTAAGGTGTTTTCGTTCTAATTTTTTATTACTGGTTCATTTGTTATTTTGAATTCAAAATTTTGCATGCAATAGTGTTTATCTCGATAAACTCAGCCCAACTATATTTATTTTTATAATTGAGCTGATATTGTTTATCTACACGGCAGATATCTGGCCTTGTTTCATAAATGGTACATAATTTTGTTTGATGGTCATAATAGCGACATACCCCATTACCACTATCAAGAAATAGCGTTTCTTTCGAGCGATTAACATTGCAACAACAAGCTCCACATTGATAACAAGGAAACTGGGGGGAATTACTCATAATGATTTTAACCATGAATTTACTGACTCAAGATTACCAGCTTCAAATGGTAATTTAATGCCACGACGAGTTACTTCTTCTTTTAACAGAAAGCTACGTTCTAGTTCATCATTGGTCGTGGTGAGATGCAATGTAAACGACGCTAATTGTTGCGTATCCATATTGAACTCTAGCCTTGCTAACTCTTTTAAGTAATTATCTAACTCAGTATTTACAGCTTTAAAAAAATCGAGAGTTCTTTCGTATTTATCTTTAAATTTATCCAAAAAAGCCCAAATTTTTTGAGGAAGAGTCCCTTTATCTAGATAGTGATTAAATGCTAATGTTAAAATACCAGTCGCTAGTGCACTACAAAATGCAGATAATTCGGTACCGAATGGAAAAGCAAATAATTGCGAACAGATACTATAAATAGCAGTACCACAAACAACTGAAATTCCAGCGCTAATAATTTTACTTACTTCTTTAACTAATTGACCTAAAGGTAATGAATTAGGGTTGCAAAAGATTAATTTTATAGCTGCCGTAATATGCCCCCACATTTCCCGAATCATTTTTCCAAGCATTTTTTGTGTAGTGAAAAATATATTAGTAACAGTAGTGGTTACACTCGATAATGCACCACTAACAGCACCATCTTTGAAAGAATTAAAAAAATCTTTAAATTTTAATTTTATTCGATCCCATATAGCATTAAATACATTGTTAACATCATTTAAGAAATTTTTTATAGAAAAGTTATATTTATTATTTGCATAAATAGAAGGAAATTGATCGCGTAGTTCAAACCATGCCTCAGCAAGAATAAGCCCTAGCATCTGTCTTGTTCCCATTTTAAAACCAGAAAGGGCTGATTGATAAGCGACATCTTTAGCAAACTTACTGCTAGTATAATAGGCTATATTGACAGTTCTCTCGTATTTAGCCCGTGCTTTTTTGTCTATTTCAAGCATCTTATTGAAGTTTGCTTTTTCTTTATTTTCTAACTTTTCTAATGACTTTTTTTCTTGATCTGTTAACGATTTTTTCTGTTTTAATATAGCTATTTCTTGACGAGTTTGAGTGAGTTCATTTTGAAGTTTGTTTACAAAGTCAGACATTGAACTTGCTTTCTTAGACTTATTTAATGTTTCATTAGTGAAATATAAATTGCTACTGTCATTAGCAAGGTCAGTTCCTGATAATTCAGCTAATATTCGACCTTGATCGTGATGTATTTCATTTGCAGCAATAACGTGATCTAAATTTTTTTTATCATGTTGAGCAAATATTTCCCCTGTGTAAGCATCTTTTAAGGTATTTGCTTGATGAGCGTTTTTTCCTTGTCGATTTGTCTCAATATAATTGGCATGAGAATGATACTCATGTGAATCATATTTTGGATTTTGTTCCTTTCTTATTCTTTCTCTATCAGTTGCGTAAATGTTTTGTCGTGCATTATGAACGGTATCAACATCTCCACCTACATTATCTTTAAATAATAAAAAATCTAATCCAAATGAAGTTACCAAAGATTTGACAACGGTATTATGTAACTCTTCGCCCCAATCCATTTCCTGTTTCATCATTATTTTTAGTCCTCGTTAATATAATCAATAAAACAAAAGCCAAGTATTCTTGGCTTTTATCATTACATTTCCTGAGTAAAATCTTTATATTCTTTTTCTTTGTTAATTAATACATTATCTAATTCTTCTTGATTAAGAATATTGAATCCATCACTATCTTTTTCGACTTCAACAATACTATCTTCGGATACTGTTTTAATTTTAAAAAGTGGGGTTGTAATAATATCGGTCATAATAGCTGCCAATAAATAACCGTTATTAATAACTCTTAAGCTCTTTTCCGAATTATCGCTAATATCTTCTCCCCAACCAAGAACCACTATCTTTTGATGCAACTCTTTTAAAGCAGAAAAGTAATAATTAAAGGTCTGATTGATTTTTTCCAACGATGTATAAATTTTATCCACATAGTTATTTGTATTAGATAAATGTTTATCAATTAAATCCATTTTTGTTATTGCTGTGTCAGCTTCAGAACTTGATTTTTTTGCATTTTCTAATGCTTTTTCAGCGTGGTTTGCATATGCAAAACCAGCAATAGCAATCATTGGCGCAATGGCTGCAGCACCTAAAACCATTGCTCCACCAGCCATTCCCCAACCTCCAGCAGCAAGTGATCCACCTCCAATAGCGGCCATAGTGGCATTATATGCAGCTACGCCAGATAAAGCGGCAATAGGTGTTCCTGTTGAAGCAGCTGCAAAAGCCATCACTCCGCTATATACCGCAAAACTTGCAGCTGCTCCCGCTGCACCAGATGCTGCAACCGTACCTAAAAACCCCACTGTAGAAAAAGAATATTCTTCAATTTTATCCATCTTAACTTTAGGAACAGATAACTTAAGATCTTTATTGTCATTTTGTTTCAATTGTTTTAATAATTCGTCGGAAATTTTTTTAAATTCACCAAATGATTTACCAATATTAAGTTCTAATGTACCTAATCGCTCTAATTTCTGTTCTGAAACTTTGTTTAATACATCCAGTTCATCTTTTCGTTTGTTATATCGGCTTTTGGTTCTTTCCAAGATTTCATCAGCTTCTGATTTTAGTTGATAACCATCGTATGCTTTTTTGCCACCAACTGCTGCAGCGACTGCAGCTGCACCTGCAAGAATAATAGGTAATGCCATTGTTATTTCCTCGTTAAATTTATGTTAATTAAAATATATTATGTTTGTGTTACAACAAACTTAAGATGTGATCATTTTTGCTTGCTCTCCAAACCCTCTAACCCAAGCGTTTAACTCACGTTCACTAGATGTGGTGATAGTAAGAATAATTTCACCATTTTCGATCTCTTCGATTTTTTGTTCGTCGGACCAAATTCTTTCTTTAATATAACCAGCTGCTGATTTGGCAAATTGAATTGAAAAAGTACGAGGTTCATGTTCAGGTAAACCAAACATTGTTTTATTTTCAATTGGATCAGCTATTGATATAGAGGCTTTTTGATTAATAAAATCTAACTTTTGTATTCGGTGAATTGCCAAACAAGTACTGTGTTTTAATTCTGTCGCAACGTTATTTGAAATTGCGCCATAAACGTATAAGGCATGATTCATTGCAATTAATTTTCGCGGAACAAAATAGTGGTTTTTTCCTTGTTGATTACCGTTAGCAATGTAATGAATATGACAAAAAGTCTTATTTTCAATACATTTTAATAGGTCCTCAATAATGTTAACTTTCTCTGAATAATCAATTTTCCCTTTAGTAAAAAAAGCAATAGGTGTACTTGTTGCAAAGTGTTCTCTTGTATCTAACTCTAATAACAACATAGAAAGATGCAATAATGTTTGATCAATACGTTCACCAATCTCGGGGGGAATAAAGGGTTTAGACAATTCGCGGCACAAACTTAGATATCGTAATTCCTGATAATTTAAACCTAGTGTATTTTTATGATTAATCTGCAGACTATACCAACGACGATTTTTTTCCTTGCCAGAGCAGAAACATTCAGGGAAAGATAACTCGATCTGTTCAGCTAGTCGTATTACTGTTTGAGCAGAACAGTTTAGTATTTCAGCTAAATCCGATTGATAATGCGGTTTATTATCTGATAGCAAAATGTGATACATTTTCAACAGTTTTTGTCCTGCACTAACATTTGAATCTTTCTTCCTACCCATCATCTATTTACCTATTGTAACCTTTTCCCTAATTAGAAATATTGCTTTATTTTTAATCAATTATTTTTACAGAATAATATAGCTTTTCTTAACTTAAAGTATTAACTGAATTTACAAATTAAACTTTATGCTTGATCTGAATAAAAATCCGATATCATTTACATTAATAATGTTATATTCTGATTACGCATTAAATTATCAGATTGTTTTTCCTATCTACGGAAAAAGAAATAAAAAGAATTATTTTTTTATTTAATTATTGATGAATAAGAGAAAATTGTCATATCGGAATTTTCGATCAATTAATGATCATTGATCGTTTATTTCGATCAATATTACTCAATTCTATCTTTTTTGTGCTTATTTTGATGTAATTTCAGTAGAGATTAGTTAGCTAGTTTATTAAATATAGCTGAACTCAGTTTTGATAAGACTTTAGACATAAAAAAACCAGCTTTAAGCTGGTGTTCTTTGTGAACTTGGTGCCAGTGGTCGGACTCGAACCGACACGCTTTTAAGGGCGGCGGATTTTGAATCCGCTGCGTCTACCAATTTCGCCACACTGGCATTAAACGTGTAAATAAGTAAACGTTAGCATTATACTAAGCTTTACAATATCTGCAACAGGTATTATCGTAAAGCGTTTTGGTTGCCTAAAAAATCAACTACCACCTACGTTTCCATGCAGGTAATTTTTTAAGGATTATATAAGCAGTTTGTTTAGCTACTGCATTATCAACATTGTGATTTTGAGCATATTGTAATGTAACTTCATGCCATTTTTCATCAAATGTTTTCATTGTGCCATCTTTATGAGCACAATGTTTACAATAGTTTTTAGACATATCGAGCAACGGATAATCGGCAATAGCAGTCATTGGCATGCCACATGCAATACACATTTTCATATTTTAAATTCCAATAATATTAAAAAGGTGACTAAATAATTGCCATCTTTTATGTATAAAAATCCTACTCTGAGTTAAACAAGATTACAATATATATTAAAAATAGATAAATAGATTTAGAAATTGAGATCGAATTGAGGTGTTACTGGATTTAAGTCTTGTTGTTGTCGTTGCTGTTTTGATAATAGATAACGGCGTTTTAATGCCCGTTGTTTACATAAACGCAAAACTTTTTGCTTTTGGCTATCACTCAAGGTTAACCAACTAAATCTTTCTTCTCTTGAGCGATAACAAGTAATACAATAGCCTTGTTTATCAGTTACACAAACTCGTTTACACGGGCTTGGAATATCAAAAAATTCAATCTGATCCAATTTATTCCTCGTTTCTTAAGCAAAACGACATATTGACTAATGTTCTTTTAATCCTAACCCTTTACTTAATACTTTAAAACAGTCATCACAATCATGTGTAGCTGCATGAAGTAATGTTTGAGTCGGTGCGTGGATTAATTTATTGGTTAAGCGATGTGAAAACTCAGCAAAAACATCGTCGATGTTAGCGCCCTGCCTGATGGCATTTAAGGCTTTTATTTGTAACTCGCGCTTAATACTTTCTGCATTACTACGATACTGCTTAACATAAGCAACTGCATGTCTAGTCTTAAGCCAATCAATGAAAAGTTCAGCTTGTTCTTGAATAAGATATTGCGCTTCTTTAGCGGCAATAGCTCTTTGCTCTAAATTACTTTCAACCGTTTTTTGTAAGTCATCAATAGTATAAAGATGCACATTATTGAGTTGACTAACCTCTTCCTCGACATCGCGAGGAACAGCTAAATCAATAAACAGCATTTTACGATAATTTCTAGCTCGTAAAGTGCGCTCAACCATGCCTTTACCTATAATAGGTAAAGGACTCGCTGTTGAGCTGATCACAATATCAACATCTTTAAGTCGATTAGCGATATCAGGTAATGAAATGATTTCTGCATCAATATCAACCGCAAGTTTTAATGCCTTTTCACGGGTTCGATTGGCAATAATAACTTGATTAAATCCATGCGGCTTTAAGTAACGTGAAATAAGCTCTATTGTTTCACCCGCACCAACAAGCATAATATTTAAATTAGAGGTATCACTAAAAAGATGGCGAGCAACTAAACAAGCAGCATAAGCGACAGATGCTGTATTAGTGCCAATATTGGTTTCACTACGGACAATTTTCGCCACATGAAATACTTTTTGAAATAGTTTTTTTAATTGAACAGATAAGCAATTTTGTTCTTGAGCAAAACTATATGCTTGCTTAACTTGCCCTAAAATTTGTGGCTCACCAATGATCATAGAATCTAAACCACTTGCTACCGACATCAAATGTTCAACAGCTTGTTGACCGTCATACCAATAAAATGAATTTTGGTATAGATCAACATCAAGATGATGAAATTGTCCTAACCAACTTTCTACAGAGTGTTTTAATCTTAGATAGTCGGTTTGATGCTCATAACTAAGATAAATTTCTGTTCTATTGCAGGTAGACAAAATAACACACCCATCAACTAAAGGATGTTGGTATAAGCTGTATAGTGCTTTATCGACAATCTCATTAGGAAAAGCAAGCCTTTCCCTTAAAGCAACTGGCGCTGTTTTATGATTAACACCAAAAATTGTAATAGACATTGCATCGCTTCTTTTTTGAAGGTTATTAAATATATTATTTTATTAACAGTTCTTAAACGTCCATATTATACATAAAAAACAGTAAAGGTTCTTTTTCTTATTCAGTAAATTATCAGTTATAATACTGCACTTATTGACACAAACACTAACAACTAAGAGTTATTTTATGTCTAAAATCAGATATATATTTGTTTTCATATTACCTTTACTTATCACCGCTTGCCAAATAACAAAATCTCAAAACAACGCTTCGGTTGAACAGCTGTGGCAAATCCGCCAACAAAATCTAAAACAAATAAACACATTTCAAGTTAAAGGCAGTATAGCTTACATAAGTGATAAATCTCGTAATTATGGACGATTTTTAATAGCTCAACAATCAACTGATAACTACCAAGTTAAATTAACCTCCCCCATTGGTAGCAATATTTTAACATTAAACGCCGAACCTAATTATGCTCAACTGGTTGATAAAGACGGTAGAAATTACCAAGATACCAATATTGAAAATCTTATGAAAAAGATATCCAATGTAAATATTCCACTTAATTCTTTGCATAATTGGTTAAAAGGATTTTCAGACAACATCAATACTGACAAGTTAGATAGTTCAGGAAGATTACTTTCAACTGTCTTTATACAAAATAACAATAAATGGACATTAAAAATTCCAAGTTACTCTACTTATACTTATCAAAACAAAAAGATAGATTTACCTGCAACTATAGAGCTTACGCATGATGACGAAGTTGTTCGCTTAAAAATTAGTGACTGGATTTTACGATAAAGGATAATAGTATGAAACAGTGGTTATCACCTGCTAAATTAAATTTATTCCTTTATATCACTGGACGCCGTTCTGACAATTATCATAATTTGCAAACGTTATTTCAATTTATTGATTATTGCGACATCCTAATCTTTAATGTTCGTCAAGATAATAAAATTAACTTATTAACCGATTTTACAAATGTACCCGTTAATAAAAACTTAATTGTTGTTGCTGCTGAACAATTGAAATCCTATACCAACCGTAATGATTTAGGTGTAGATATTACAATTGATAAAAAAATTCCTATGGGTGGTGGATTAGGAGGAGCCTCATCTAATGCTGCAACAGTATTAGTAGCACTTAATCAGCTATGGCAACTTAATTTATCAACCGAAATACTAATGGATATAGGACGAAAAATTGGTGCCGATGTCCCTATTTTTATTTATGGTCATGCGGCTTTTGCCGAAGGAATTGGCGATCAATTTCACCCTGTAGATATTCCTGAATATTGGTATTTAGTCACTTGCCCTAATATTGAAATATCAACAGTCGAAATATTTAATGATCCTGAGCTAACTCGCAATACGCCAGCTCAAAGCATTACTGATTTACTTTCATTGAAGTTTAACGAATTAAAAAATGATTGTGAGGAAGTAGTTAGGAAACGTTATCCAACAATAGATAAAATAATTACTTACCTTTCCCAATATGGTACAACTCGATTAACAGGAACTGGTGCATGTGTTTTTACCCAATGTGAATCAAAGCAACAAGCATTAGCCATTCAAGGCAAACTTAATGCAGCACTATCAGTTAATAGTTTTGTCGCAAAATCGTTAAACACCTCTCCTTTATTCACAAATTAAACAAAAACCTTAATCAACAATCATTAAATGGTTAAGGTTTTATTACGTCAATATTTATATATTAAATATAACCACATTTTGACAAAGATAGAATGTGGTAATCACCAATTATATTTATAAACCATAAAAACAGTAAAATAAAAATAGTTGTCGATTTTTCGGTTGCGATGCTTACTGTTTATTTAATATGCTAACCAGATTACAAAACCCAGTTATCAATTAACTAAAATTAAGATTTTAAAAATTATGCTTATTACCAATTTAGACAAAAGAAAACAATATTATCAGGCTTTACTTGCAAAAGACCAAGGCTATATTGGGATATTCTATGCTGGAGTTAAAACAACTTCGGTATTTTGTATTGCAACTTGTCGGGCAAAGAAACCAAAATATGAAAATGTAGAATTTTTTAGCACTTTCAAAGAAGCTCTTGATGCTGGATATCGTCCTTGTAAAATTTGCAAACCAACTGAAAATTCTAACGCAGCACCATCAGAAGTCATTAAAGCTATCGCATTAATTACCCAAAATCCTAAAACAAAAATATCCGATATGATATTAAAAGAGCATCAAATAAGCCCCGAAACGATCAGACGCTGGTTCAAAAAAAATTATGGTATTACCTTCCAAGCCTATCAAAGGATGTATCGAATAAATAATGCCT
Organism: Gilliamella sp. Gris3-2; assembly: GCF_001690345.1. NCBI lineage: Bacteria > Pseudomonadati > Pseudomonadota > Gammaproteobacteria > Orbales > Orbaceae > Gilliamella > Gilliamella sp. Gris3-2. The sequence continues at coordinate 29,760 of NZ_LZHB01000006.1, read as the reverse complement.
TTCAAGAGCTTAAAATTGGTAAAAATGTCATTAATACCGCTTATGATACAGGATATGAGTCATTAAGTGGTTTTGGATACACTTACAAAAAAATAATGAAAAATGCCCCATCTCAAAATACTAATAACGAAATTATTTTGGTTAATCGCCTAACTACACCATTGGGACCAATGTTTATTTGCGCCACTAATCAAGGTATTTGCCTATTAGAATTCGTGGATCGTCGAATGTTAGAAACAGAATTTAAACAATTACAAACACAACTTAATACAAAAATTATTTTTGGAAAAAATAGCCATATTGTTCAAGCTAAAAATGAAATTGATGAATATTTTCAAGGAATAAGAAAATATTTTGCAGTTAAATTACATACTCCTGGAACAGATTTTCAGCGAACTGTTTGGGACAGTTTAAAACAAATCCCTTATGGAAAACTAACTACCTATAAAGAGCAAGCAGAAAACATCAATAATCCACATGCTATCCGCTCAGTTGCAAGCGCAAATGGATTTAATCGAATTGCAATTATCATACCTTGCCACCGAGTCATTGGCTCAAATGGTGAATTAATGGGATATGGCGGAGGGCTAGAAAGGAAACGATGGTTAATTGAACATGAAAAAAGACATTCTTAATTGTTCCATTATAATTGCTGTGCTAAATACAGTAATGGCAGTTTTATTACTTAAATTATAAGTATTGCTAGGTTTCAGCATGATATTACGGTTTCTTTGTTGCAACTAAAAAGTTTGCAGGTATATAATGTAAGATTAGCAACTCTTATAGAAGAACTTAGAGAGCATTTAGATGAATCAGTTACAAGAAAAACTTGCATTAATTAAAGACAGCATTCTTACTATTCCCAACTATCCAAAAGAAGGGGTTTTGTTTCGTGACATCACAAGTTTACTTGCTGATCCTGCTGCATTTAAAACCACTGTTGAATTATTAATTGATCATTATCGTGATAAAAAAATTGATAAAGTAGTAGGCACAGAAGCTCGAGGCTTTATTTTTGCTGCACCAATTGCGTTAGCGTTAGGTGTCGGTTTTATTCCTGTTCGAAAACCTAATAAATTGCCTCGCCACGTATTTAAAGAAGAATATCAGCTTGAGTACGGTACAGATACGTTAGAAATTCACACTGATGCCATTAAACCAGGTGAACGAGTATTAATTATTGATGATTTACTTGCTACAGGTGGAACAATTGCTGCAACAGCGAATTTAATTCGTAAAGCTGGTGGCATTGCCGAAAACGCCGCATTTGTAATCAACTTACCAGATTTAGGTGGCAAAACAAAGTTAACAGATATGGGAATTGATTGCTTTACTTTAGTTAATTTTGACGGCGAATAATTACTATTAAGGGCACAATTAGTGCCTTTTTTTATTTTGAATACTTTTATCTCCTTTCCTTTCTAAAATAAAATAAGTTAGTCATTTTCATTGCATAAAAAATAGATATGTACCACCACTCTATCTAAATTCAGCTAAATAAATCAAGATAAAAAACCAACAAAACCTCCAAAAACGAATAAAAATACACTTTACATCTTGATAAAGCCATAAATGTGAATTATTATTCACAAATTAAGCATAATTATTTAAAACAAAAGGAAATAGATAGAATGAAAAAATTTAACCATATTATTGCAAGAACACCAGCTAAATCACTAATTAATGGTTTAACATCATCCAACTTAGGCAAACCAAATTATCAAAAAGCCTTAGATCAGCACAATAATTACATTCGAGCATTACAACAGTGCGATGTTGATATCACTATTTTACCACCCGACGAACGTTTTCCTGATTCAGTCTTTGTTGAAGACGCTGTGCTTTGTACCCCATATTGTGCAATTATTACAAGGCCTGGAGCAGAAAGTCGCCGAGCAGAAACCGAAATTATATCAGACACCATTGAACGATTTTATCCCAATAAAGTTGAGCGAATCACCGCACCAGGCACCGTTGAAGCTGGCGATATAATGATGGTTGAAAACCACTACTATATTGGCTTATCTGCTCGAACCAACCAAGCTGGTGCTAACCAAATGATAGCTATTTTAGAGAAGTACGGATTAACTGGTTCGGTAGTTAAGCTTGAAAAAGTATTACATCTAAAAACAGGTTTAGCTTATTTAGAAAACAATAACCTATTAGCAGCAGGCGAATTTATAACTAAACCAGAGTTTCAACGCTTTAATATTATCGAAATTCCCGAACAAGAAAGTTATGCTGCCAACTGTATTTGGGTTAATGATCACGTAATAATGCCAATGGGCTATCCAACAACAAAAGCAAAAATAGAAAAACTTGGTTATCAAGTTATTGAAGTTGATACATCGGAATATCAAAAGATTGATGGTGGCGTAAGTTGCATGTCACTAAGATTTTAATCGATCTATATTAAATATTAACCGTACTAAACCACATAATAAGACAACAATATGAATACATCGGTAAGAAAAAAGCTAGGCATCCTGCCACTCACACTGTTAGTGGTTGGCAGTATTGTAGGCAGCGGTATTTTCAGCCTACCACAAAACATGGCCGAAAGTTCGGGCTCTGGCGCTATTTTAATTGCATGGATAATAACCCTATTTGGCATGTTAATGCTAACACGGATATTTCAGTATTTATCGATTCGATTTTACAAAATCAATGATGGATTATATGGTTATGTGCGTGAAGGTTTTGGCGATTATATCGGCTTTAATGCCGCGTGGGGCTACTGGATATCAGCATGGATGTCGTGCACCAGCTACCTAGTGATATTATTTAGTGCATTAGGATCTTTTGATTGCTTGAGCTTCTTTGGTCATGGTACCACATTACCTGCCGTTATTACGGCTATCATATTTTTATGGATAGTGCACTATTTTGTATTAAAAGGAATATATCGTGCTTTTTTATTAAATTGCCTAGTAACATTAGCGAAAATCGTGCCTATTGGTTTATTTATTGTTTGTGTTAGCCTTGCCTTTAAAATATCGACATTTAAGATAGATTTTTGGGGAACACCGCAATTAGGCTCAATTATCGAGCAAGTAAAAAACACCATGCTCTATACCGTTTGGGTCTACTTAGGGATTGAAAGCGCAACTGTGTATGCTGCTAGAGCCAAAAACATCATCAGCATTAGCCGAGCCACCTTTTTTGGCTTTGCTATTACCAGCTTATTACTTGTTTGCGTATCAGTGTTATCGCTTGGTATTGTGCCACAACAAGAACTTGCTCAAATGAAAAACCCTTCCATGGCACTTGTCATTGAACATGTAGTAGGCAGCTGGGGAGCAACGTTAATTAATATTGGTTTAATTGTGTCAGTCAGTGGTGGATTACTATCATGGTTAATGCTAGCGGCCGAAATGCTATTTTTAGCTGGCCAAGGCACACAACACACAGTACCAAGTTGTTTTGGAAAACTCAACAAAGCAGGCACGCCATCCAACGCATTATGGTTAACAACATGTTTAATAACCGTATTAATTATCCTTGCCCACTACTATCAATCTGGCTACAACACATTAATCCAATTATCAACCTCAATGGTGCTTATTCCCTATTTACTGGCGGCTCTCTTTGTTTTTAAATTAGCCGTTCAACAAGGTAAAGCCTACTTAATTATGATTGGCGCTTTAGGATCGCTTTATGGCATATGGTTGATTTATGCTGGTGGCACAGTTTATTTATTACTGTCGATGATACTCTATAGTATGGGACTCTGTTTTTACCTTTATGCCAGAAAGGAACGATCTTTGCCAGCATTTAGTTACTTGCATGACAAAGTGTACGCTATTGCAATCATCCTATTAGCTATCATCGCTATTTTACACTTCTACATAACACCAAATTAATTAGTTAGGCGTTATTTTCGAAATAAATAAAAGTCAGCTAATAGCTTTCTGAAGTCTTGAGAATAACGCCCATCACCATCTCGCATACACAATTGCTGCTCATCAATTTTATTAGCCTGGATAAATGAAAAAGCCAATAATGATAACGAAAAGTCTTTATCTGCACTATATCTAACATTCATCAGTTGGAATAAATATAACTGATTAGATTCACATAATAACCTAAACTGATTGGATAAATGATAAGGTAAAACTAAACAAAATTGCCCTTTCGGTTTTAGTAAGCGCTTAACTGTGTCAATAAGCTGTTGAAAGTTCAAGCATTCGGTATAACGTGCCAACTGTCTTTGGGAATTGCGACAATCAACGGCAGATTCAAAATAAGGGGGATTAGTCACAATCAAATCATAGCCCACCGCATAACTTAGCTGAAATTGATTAATATCAGCATTAATCGCATTAATCGAAGTAAACCCAGCTTGTTGGCTATTTTGCTGACATTGTGCTACCGCCTGCATATCAATATCGATGGCATCAATTTGGCTGCTATCATGTTCTAACCGCTGAGCTAACATTAACGCAATTACACCACAACCACAGCCAATATCGAGTACCTTTTGCGGAGACGAATCAATCGGAACCCAAGCCCCTAACAAACAACTATCGGTTGTTACCTTCATTGGACTTTTATCGTGCGCCACAAAAAAACGCTTAAAAGTAAAGCCACCTTTTTTTAACGGTAATGAATTATTCTGCATAAATAAACTTCTTAAACAAAGGCTTGTTAGATGCTATCGCATCAGCCCAGCGAGTCGGTTCTGGCAAACGATAGCCCCGCAAGCATAAATTAACCCATTTTAAAGCACTATCTTGACTTACTCGGTGACCTGTTGAAATAAATAAAGGATTGCAATTATTTTTACTACATAAAACCCAACCAATCTGTTCTTGCTTGTCTTGTAAAGGTGTTACATTACCTGCTTGCTTAGGTAATATTTCGTATTGACCGCAAAGCCTTTTTTTAGCAACACCAATTGTTGGCATATCTAACAACAAACCTAAATGGCTTGCAATACCTAAACGCCTAGGATGTGCAACACCTTGCCCATCAACTAACAATAAATCAGGCTTTTGTTTTACCTGCTGCCAAGCGGCAAGTAGCGCAGGGTATTCTCGAAAAGACAAATAACCAGGAATATAAGGAAACCCTGTCTCAACCCGAGCAATATGATACTCAACAACCTCGAAAGTTGGATAGCGCAAAATAACGATTGCTGCTCGAGTAATCTTGCCATTATCTTCAAAACCGACATCAGTACCACCAACGTAATTTATTGACGGATTAAAGTCATCATCGCATTTAACCTGCTTGGCTAACGCCTGCTGTGTTTGCATTAATTGTTCTAAATTGATAGACATTTTTATTCTGTTCAGTATCATTATTCCAATAGATTGATTTTATCAGAATTAGCATGCCATATACATTAGCAAATCCTACCGAGTTAACAGAAGAAATCAAAAAAAGTCGTTTTATTGTCAATGCAGCGCCAGTCACATCAGCTGAACAAGCCACCGACTTTATTAATCAAATAAGCGATCTCAACGCCACCCACAACTGCTGGGCATGGAAGATTGGACAACAATACCGATTTAATGACGATGGCGAGCCCACTAGTACAGCAGGTCGCCCTATTCTTTCAGCCATTGAAGGACAAGATTGTGACCAAGTGGTTGTAGTAGTAACTCGTTACTTTGGTGGCATAAAATTAGGTACTGGAGGATTAATTCGTGCCTATGGCGGTTCAGCTAGCCACTGCTTACAACATGCTGAGCTAATTGAACTCATTGCCCGCATAACGCTACAATTTCACTGTTATTATAACGAATGGCCAATTATCGAAAATCGTCTAAAGGAACTTGATTCCATTGTTGAAAATCAAGAGTTTGATGCTGAAGGTGTAAAAGTAAACGTCGCTATCACAAAAGACAAATCGCAACTCCTACAAAAAAATATTAGCGACATCACTCGTGGACGAGTTATTATTGAACTATAATAATCACTCAGGTAGAATATTGATTTTATTTTATAAAAGATTAATTTTTTTATTGACTATCTTTTGTTATATCAAGTTTAATTTTTAATAAAAGTGCTTTTGGACTTTCAGTCATTAAAATGCAAAGCTCTCAGGCTTTGCTATTTTGGCTGTCCTCCTCGCACTGGAATTTTATTCTTTTATTGATTATTCTTTATTAATATCAGAATATCATCAGCACCATAAAGATTAATAACTAAGTCATAAAAACTAAGGGGTGGTGCAAAGACCATAATTAATAATAGAAGTCTTGAACCAAAAAATATCACCGTTACTAGCTCCCACATCAAACTGACCACTAAACTGCCCTATTCTAGTCGTGTCACTTGTCCAATAGTTTTGGTCAACGAAGTCCGCACCAGCGTAATGATACATAAAGCCCCACTCCGAAAATAATCCAGCACCTATTGTACGCAGGTAATTATTATTTTTTGATGGAGGTGTAGCGCCGATAGAGCCTTGGCAATTCGGACCTGAGCCAATACCAGAACAAACAGCGTTAGTCAGATCCTTAACCTGTGGCACACGATAACCCAAACCACTACACCAAGTTACCATATCGGGGTAGTGATATAATTCAGCCCCCCTAACTACGAACCATTTTTGCAGGACAAATCCATATTTAATTACCTCGTTCCCCTCTCTATCTCTCCCCACTAACTCAAAGGTCAGCGGTAACCTTGGCCTAGCAATTCGACTAGAATAAGGATTGAACCATTGATTTCTTGCCTCTGGACCTGTTAGTGTAACGCGAAATTCAACATCGCATTGGGCATTACATTTTGTTTTTCTTGTTACTGTAGCGGTAATTCCATCATGCGTAATTGGCGTTCCCCATGTTAATTCATCGGCATCTCCCCTTATGATTAAATCAAAATATAACCCATTTGCGCCCGTTGTCGGAAAATTTAGGTTATATGATCCCTGATCGGTTGATTGAACTAAGAACCCATAATCTGGGTGCCATATATCAGCAGGGCCAGCAAAATGGAGTCCACCCAGCTCAAGATTGGGCTTTACAAATTTAAGCTCACCCCATTGTGACGATGGCAGTATTACGGCATCACTACGATTAATCCTTCGACCATTTTTAACGGGTAATGCCTGTAAACTCCATAAAGAAGATAACAATACCAATACTAACAGAAATTTTCGGAATAATTTTGATAATAATTTGGAAGATAACTTTGAAAATATAAACGTGGCGGGGCTAAAAATCCAACTAGTATGTTTATTTGATAAATTTAAGACATAGGTTTGCCATGTCTGGTGGCTAAAATGATAATGTATTACGGTTCGCCTGTCAAGTAAATTAATGATTTATTTTAATTTTTATATTTATTTGATTGTTTAATAATCTATTCCTTTAAGGAGGTTAAAGTATAGCCATTTTAAAAAAACTTGGCTAGTTTTTTATGCAATTTTTTAATTAGCATATGGTGTTAGGTTTTGTAAGTCTTAACTTTTGTGAATATCATGAATATTGGTGATAATTTCTAAACCAAGGAATTAGTGAATTACCTAAAACCAACGAACATATAATCCTTACCATGTTATGGGATGTATTACGCCCATAAAATTGTTCAGGTAGAGCATTGATTTTATTTAATTTTTTATTTTCATTAAAATCAACCAGTTATACAGAAATTTCTATTTTTTATACAAAATACCGCCTACACGGCGGTAAACTAAAGTTAAAGGGGCGTTGTCGTGGATCGGTCTTTTCTAAACCGCCTACACGGCGGTAAACATAAATTTTTAACACCAAAAAGTAAGGTTGTATTTCTAAACCGCCTACACGGCGGTAAACCTTCATTGGGTTTGTCCCTGCCGTTTTGGTCTTTTCTAAACCGCCTACACGGCGGTAAACGGCGTGACTACCCAAACAGTGAGGCTTGTATATTTCTAAACCGCCTACACGGCGGTAAACGGTCAGCTAAGATTTTGTTGTATTGTCCTGTTTTTCTAAACCGCCTACACGGCGGTAAACAGCCAACCCGTTACACAGGTTAACCCAATTTTTTTCTAAACCGCCTACACGGCGGTAAACCAATTAGATTATCTTTATTGTGATGCCATTCATTTCTAAACCGCCTACACGGCGGTAAACATTCGTCTGCCGCAAATACAACTCAAGATAGCTTTCTAAACCGCCTACACGGCGGTAAACTAGAAGCCAATATACTATAATTCCATTTAGCAAAAGGCAAACAGGATTTTTTCTGTCAAAAACCCTTTTTTACAAGATATTATTAACATTTTGTTTTTATTGATTTTAATTTATTGTTAAAAAAAAGGGTTAGCTAAATTTTATATTTTGAGGCAATTTTTAAATTGTATTTTCAAAAAATTCATCTAGTGAATTGATTTTATTTTAAATGTGAAATATTACTACCTAGATTATTTTTCTCACTATAAAAAATATGCTTTATTGCCAATAAACAATAATAAAATTACAATAATTTCACTTTAAACCACTTAAAGCAAAAAACATGATTACTTACCACGATGCTACATTAGAAGATTTATCATTTATTGTTGATGTTTATAATTCAACAATTGCTGGTCGACAAGTTACTGCCGATACAGTGTCTGTTTCTGTTGAAAGTCGATTGGAATGGTTTTACCAGCATAACCCTAACAATCGCCCAATTTGGTTAATTAAATATCAAGATAGACCTTGTGGTTGGATTAGTTTATCTTCGTTTTATGGTCGTCCCGCTTTTTATAAAACCGTTGAAATTAGCTTATATCTTCATCAAGATTTTCGAGGCAAAAAAATTGGTCAATTTATGGTGGATAAAATCGAACAATTTGCTAAACAAGCTGGAATTGAGGCAATTTTTTGCTATGTGTTTCGACATAACTTACCTAGTGTTAATTTATTTAAAAAAATGCAGTATCAACAATGGGGGCTTCTTCCAAAAATTGCTGAATTAGATAATGTTCAGCGTGATTTAGTGATATTAGGTAAACGGTTAGATTAACTGACCTCTATCGATAAAATTTACCTATTCAAAAGGATTTTTAATGAGCACCTTTAATGATATTAAATATTACGCCAGTCAATCTAAAGTCACAACAACGCTGGTAGTAATCAATATTCTGTGTTTTTTTGCATTTCGGCTAGTTGATAGCCGTGGGTTTTCGCCATTATATGAAAATCATTTTTTGATTGATTGGGGAGCCGATGTTGCGGAGTTAACTTTTTCTGGCCAATATTGGCGCATGTTTACTAATTTATTTATGCATGTCAGTTTTACTCATTTAGCTATGAATATGCTGGCATTATGGAGCATTGGTCCTATTTTAGAACAGCGCATTCCTTGCCTTGCTTTTGTTGGCATTTACTTTTTTTCAGGGCTAGTAGGAAGCTTATCAAGCGATATTGCCACCATCAATCAAAATGTGATTAGCTGTGGTGCCTCGGGTGCTATTTTGGGTATTATTACCGCATTGTTGGCTTATTGTTTGGTATTTAAAACCAATATACAAGAAATGCCAGTCAAAGCAATGCTGGTGAGTTTAGTATTAACTGCTGGGTTAGGGTTATTGCCATCTATCGATAATATGGCGCATATTGGTGGTGCTTGTGCTGGTTTTGTACTTGGTGGGGTTGTTTCGTTATGTATTAAAATGTTCAAATACCCAAGTAAGTTAACTCTGCTTATTATTGGTCTTGTATTTATTGTGACTGCATTGGGGATCTATGTGCAATATATGCACTATGCTTTACCTAATGGTTATTATGTCTATTATTAATAATAAAAAGGCGCTGATTATCATTAAACAGCGCCTTATTTATACAAAAGCTATTTAAAAGCTATTTAAAATCCGTGCAGGCTCAATCTTACAAGCACGTTTAGCTGGATAATAGCTAGCAATTAAGCTAAGTAACATGGCAGTTATAAACACTATCACCACATCAAACAGATGAATTTCGGATGGTAAAAAATCGATAAAATAGATATTGCTATTTAAGATTTTATGCCCCATTAATGACTCAATAAAGCCCATGATGTTAGAAAGTTGCCATGACAGTATTACGCCTAAAATAACTCCAATTAGACTGCCAATTAACCCTGAAATCACCCCATACCATATAAAAATATGTTTGATTAAACGATTAGTTGCGCCTAGGGTCTTTAATATGGCAATATCACGCTGTTTATCTTTTACGGCAATGACTAAAGTGGATACAATATTAAAACAAGCCACGCCAATGACCACAATCATGGCCAGATACATGATTTGCCTAATCATTTGAATATCACGATACATAAAGCCAAACGTCTGTTCCCAACTATTAAATAACAGATCTTCGTCAAGCCTTAATGCTGCTTGACCAATAAGGTTATTGGATTGATAAACGTCTTTTACATTTACCATAATACCTGTAACGCTATCGCCCGTATTTAGTAATTTCTGTGCATCTGTTAATGGAATTATTGCCATATTATTACTCAAGCTGCCACTTAATTCTAAAATCCCTACTACTTGCAAACGGACTCTTTTAGGTGGTTTGAGTTGATTTGGACTACTCGAAACAGGAATTAATAAAGAAACCCATCCCCCTTCACTCACTGATAAATTTTTAGCAAGCCCAGCACCAATAATAATTTGTTGACTATCGGGCTTAAAATCTTGCCATTTTTTATTCAGTACATAATTCGGTAGTGAACTAAATTGCATTTCTTGTTCAGGGTCAAGACCTTGTACTTGTACTGCACCAAGCTTACTACCGTTTTCAATCAATCCAGTAAAATTAACAAATGGCAAGGCTGATACAATATTATTATTGTTTTTAAGTTCTTGTTGAACGTGTTGCCAATTATCTAAATTGCCGTATTTGGGATAGAATTGTCCATGTGGCACTACCGATAACACTCGATTGTGTAATTCACGTTCAAAGCCATTCATGGCACTTAAACCAATAATTAATGCCGCAATACCAATAGCAATGCTGAGTGTTGAGATAATCGAAATTAACGACACCATACCACTTTTACGACGCCCTTTTCGAAATTTTATGGCGGTAATTAAAGATAAATTCATATTAATTATCCATTAATTGTTATCTGATGATGCGCTATCAGAAAGTTGACCATCTCTCATCACCATTTGTTTATCAAGTTTATTGGCAAGCTCAAGATCATGTGTAACAACCAAAAACGCAGTTCCGTGTTCACGATTTAATTTAATCAGTAGCTCAAAAATAGAATCGGCTGTTGATTTATCAAGGTTACCTGTTGGCTCATCAGCCATTACTAAAGCGGGGTTATTAATTAATGCACGCCCTATTGCCACTCGTTGGCGTTCTCCACCAGACAACTCGGAAGGACGATGATTTGCTCGTTTGACTAAATTAACCGACTCTAGCATTGCCATAGCCCGTTTTTTAGCTTCGTTGGGTAAAACGCCGCCAATTAATAGTGGCATGGCTACATTTTCAAGCGCGGTAAAGTCAGGCAATAGGTGGTGAAATTGGTAAACAAAGCCAATTTCTTGATTACGTAGACGTGCCTTTTCTTGTTCAGATAATTGATTTAACTGATGTGATTTAAAAATAATTTCGCCAGATGTGGGATTATCTAAGCCACCAAGCAAATGCAATAAAGTGCTTTTACCTGATCCTGAACTACCTATAATGGCGAGTAATGATTGTGAATAAATATCAAACGAGACATTTTTTAAAACCTCGGTCACCATTTTGCCTTCGTTATAAGTTTTATAAAGATTTTTGGCACTTAGTAATATTTGTGAATTATTCATAACGTAAAGCCTCGGCAGGTTGAATATTGGCTGCACGATATGCAGGATAAAGTGTTGAAATTAGCGATAACATAAGCAATCCAATAATAATTAAAATAATTTGCGATGGTTCAACCAATGAAGGTAGCAAGATACCAGCTAAAGATAAACCTAACAATTGCATGATTTCGTTTAAGTTAATAGCAAGTAGCAGTCCTAAGGCGCTACCTAATAACGTGCCAATTATTCCTGAACTTGCACCTTGAATAATAAAAATTAACATAATTTTAAAGCGAGACAGACCTTGTGTTTTTAAAATAGCGACTTCGCCTTGCTTTTCCATCACCAACAAGCTTAATGAAGTAATAATGTTAAAAGCCGCAACAATCACAATCAGGCTAATGAGTAATCCCATGACATTTTTTTCCATTTTAATGGCTTGAAATAATTCACCGCGTTTAGCTCGCCAATCTTTAAAGACTAATCCTTCAGGTAATGGGGTATTGGTTATCGAGGCAATATCCAGTGGTTTATCTAAAAATAGACGCCAACTGCTAATCATATTAGGAGGATAACGTAATAAGTTTTTAGCGTCAGATTGATTGACATAAATAAGCGTTTGATTGATATCGTGGTTAACGGTAAACAGTCCTACAATATTAAATAAACGCTGGGAAGGTATACGCCCAACTGGGGTAATTTGACTTGCATCTGTTACCATTAAACGTATTTTATCGCCAACGGTTACACCTAATTGATTAGCTAACGTTTGCCCTATGATAACATTGTATTGCCCTGCTTGAAGATCTAATAACGATCCACTATAGATATAATCATTAATAGGATCATCATCTTCTGGGTTAATGCCCATTAGTGTGCTTACAGTGATACTTTGCTCACTTTGCAAAACCACATCACTCGACACCAAAGAACTAATACGATTAACACCTTGAATCTGATTAAATTGCTCACGAGTAATGACCTTAGGATCTATCCTACCTTGTGGTGTTGTGATCTGGGCTTGAGGTAAAAACTTTAAAATACTACTTTGCATCTGATCTTCAAGCCCGTTCATGACTGATAAGACCACAATTAGACCAATTGAACCTAACATAATCCCAATCATCGACAACCATGATACAAAGCGACCAAACCCATCCGTTTTTTGCCCGTATACATAGCGCAAACCAATAAAAAATACTAATGGACGAAATATTTTTGACATAAACGTATATATTACCTGAAACTTTTTTACAAAGTTTTGCTAGTTAAATGCAAGGTGCTTATCATACAGGATTAAACAGTTATAGAAAACAACCTCATACTTACGTTATAATCTGACAATAAATTTTCAGCGAAATCAACGAACTCATCATGTCTAAAACAGTTAATATTTTAAACTTAATTCCTCAAAAATCAGGTGAAGTAAAGCAAATTGGGCAGCTAGTTGGCTCTTCCTTATCACAATTTTGCGCTCAAGCTATAGATGCACATGAAGGTATAGTTGTGATTGTCACTGATGATATGCAACAAGCTTCGCGCATTCATGAAGAACTAAAGCAGTTTACATCCTTCCCGTCTATTATCTTTCCAGATTGGGAAACATTGCCTTATGACAGCTTTTCTCCTCATCAAGATATCGTATCAGAACGCTTATCTTGCCTTTATCATCTTGGACATTTAACCAAAGGGGCGTTAATTTTACCCATTAATACCTTAATGCAAAAAGTCTGTCCACAAAGTTATTTGGGTGGACATGTTTTTATGATGAAAAAAGGCTTACAAATTAGCCGAGAACATTTACGCCTTCAACTTGAAAATTCTGGCTATCGTTCAGTCAGCCAAGTTATGGAGCATGGCGAATATGCTACTCGTGGAGCGCTTTTTGATATCTACCCCATGGGCAGTGATAAGCCTTATCGTATCGATTTTTTTGATGATGAAATCGACAGTATCCGTACTTTTGATGTCGAAACTCAACGTACCTTTGGTGAAATTGCTGAAATACAATTGCTACCAGCCCATGAGTTTCCTTTCGATAAAACAGCTATTGAGTTATTTCGTAGTCAATGGCGAGAACAATTTGAGGTTAGATTAGACTCAGAAAGCATCTATCAACAAGTTAGTAAAAATATTTTGCCAACTGGTATTGAATATTGGCAAGCCTTGTTTTTTAAAGAACCATTAACACCTCTATTCTCTTATTTTTTAGCAAATAGCTTAATTATAAATACAGTTAATATTGAACAATATGCTAACAAATATTGGCAAGATATTACCCAACGTTATGAAAGTCGCAAAGTCGATCCTATGAGACCATTACTTGCACCAAATGTTATTTGGTCTAAAACTGACGAGATTTTTGCCAATTTCAAAAACTACCCAAGAATGGTTTTATCGCATGCAATAACGACTGAATCAAATAAAAACGTTAATTTGCCTTATGTAGCATTACCTAATATTGCTATTGAGATCCAACAAAAAGATCCTTATTTGCAATTTCAAAAATTTGTTGAAAATTTTGCAGGGACAATCATCTTTTCGGTTGAATCAGAAGGACGTAAAGAGGCTTTACAAGAAATTCTTGGACGAATTCGTATTCATCCCACTACCATCAATTTACTTGATGAACGAAAAAACAGTGATAGCCGATTTTATTTAATCGTTGGAGCTAGTGAACAGGGCTTTATCAATCAGCAAGATAATTTTGCCTTTATTACTGAAAATGAGCTATTAGGACGACGAGTAGTTCGTCGCAAAAAAGAAAATAAACAAGCTATCAATACTGATTCACTTATTCGTAGTTTAGCTGAGCTAACACCCGGCAAACCCGTTGTCCATTTAGAACATGGCGTTGGTCGATATGCAGGACTTACCACATTAGAAACAGGTGGGATTACGGCTGAATATCTTATTCTATTATATGCCAATGATACCAAGCTTTATGTTCCTGTTTCATCATTAAATCTAATTAGCCGTTATTCTGGCGGCGATGAAGAAAACGCACCACTCAATAAATTAGGTACTGATGCTTGGAGTAAAGCACGGCAAAAAGCGGCCGAAAAAGTACGAGATGTTGCAGCTGAATTACTAGATATTTACGCTGAACGTGAAAGTAAACCCGGATTTGAATTTAAACAAGACCGAGAGCAGTATGAACTATTTTGCCAAGGGTTTCCTTATCAAGAAACTGATGATCAACAAAATGCCATTGGGGCAGTAATTGGCGATATGTGCTCTCCTTATGCCATGGATAGATTAGTCTGTGGTGATGTTGGATTTGGTAAAACAGAAGTAGCGATCCGTGCTGCTTTTTTAGCTGTTATTAATCATAAACAAACAGCAGTTTTAGTTCCTACAACTTTACTTGCAGAACAACATTACGAAAGCTTTTGTGATCGCTTTGCAAACTGGCCAATTCGCATAGAAAGTCTGTCTCGATTCAAAACCGCCAAACAACAAAAAAGTATTATAGAAGCTCTTGGTGAAGGCAAAATTGATATTGTAATTGGCACACATAAATTGTTACAAGAAGATATCAAATGGAAAGATTTAGGCCTGTTGATTGTTGATGAAGAACATCGTTTTGGCGTCCGCCAAAAAGAACGAATTAAAGCAATGCGAGCAAACATTGATATTCTAACACTAACCGCAACGCCAATTCCAAGAACCCTCAACATGGCAATGAGTGGTATGCGGGATCTTTCTATTATTGCGACTCCTCCAGCTCGCCGTTTAGCAGTGAAAACCTTTGTTAGAGAATATGATGATCTCGTGATTAGAGAAGCCATTTTGCGTGAAATTTTACGTGGTGGTCAGATTTATTACTTACACAATGATATTTCTGATATCGAAAAAGTAAGCGAAAAACTGGCAGAGCTGGTGCCCGAAGCACGCATTACCATTGGACATGGGCAAATGCATGAACGCGATTTAGAACGTGTGATGAATGACTTTCATCATCAACGTTTTAACATACTTGTTTGTACAACCATTGTTGAAACTGGTATCGACATTCCTAATGCCAATACCATTATCATTGATCGTGCCGATAAATTTGGTTTAGCCCAGTTACATCAGCTCAGAGGACGAGTTGGACGTTCTTATCATCAGGCTTACGCTTATCTATTAACCCCACCCCCTAAATTACTCACTAAAGATGCCAAAAAACGCCTAGAAGCAATTGCCTCACTTGAAGATTTAGGTGCAGGTTTTGCTCTAGCCACACACGATCTTGAAATCCGAGGTGCTGGGGAGTTATTAGGCAGCGATCAAAGCGGTCAAATTGAGACTATTGGCTTTAACCTTTATATTGAGCTACTTGATGAGGCCGTCAAATCACTAAAAGAAGGTAAAGAGCCAACACTTGAATCATTACTCAATAATCAACAAACAGAAATTGAGTTACGCTTACCAACACTTATTCCTGATGATTTTATTCCCGATGTTAATACACGTTTATCACTATATAAACGTATTGCGAGTATCACCGATCTTATCGAACTCACCGATATTCAAGTTGAAATGCGAGATCGTTTTGGTAAATTGCCCGATGCAGTGCTTTTTTTACTAGAAACTACCAAAATCCGTTATCACGCAACTCAATTAGGCATTACTAAGATTGAATTTGGTGAAAAAGGCGGCTATATTGAATTCGGTAATAATAATAAGGTGTCAGTCGATTACTTAATTGAAATAATTCAAAAAGAACCAAAAAATTATCGCTTAGAAAGTTCAAATCGATTAAAATTACAAAAATCAGAATTGCAACGAATCGATCGCATTGAATATATTAAAAATTTGTTGTCTGATTTTGCAAGTCATCAAGAATGATAACTATAATTACAATAAACGACTAAGAGAGCCACAATGAAAAAAAGCACACTTACTATAGGAATAATTGCTGTATTAGGTATGGCTTATGCAGGTACATCATGGTACAGCGGTAATATGATTGAAGAGCATATTGATGACCAATTAGCACTAATCACAAACAAAGTTAACCTGTCCCAAGATCTTTTCACATTTTCCGTTACTAAAAACCATTATGACAAAGGTATTTTTTCAACAAAAGTACATCTAACAGTGACCGTATCACCACGTGAATCGACTATTCAAGGTAGTTATCCAAAAAACTTATTTGATGACGATGTCACTATCCATCATGGTCCTTTTCCTATTGCTGCGCTTGCAAAAGGGACTTTTTCCCCACAATTGGCTTGGTTACAATATGAAATGAGTCAACAAGCAAATCCAACACTTTGGAAACTAGCGGGCAATCGACCGTTTATTAGTGGACATACAAGCGTGAGTTATGACGAATATATTACCGTTAATCTAGCAAGCAAAGCGATTAAAGCCTCACAGAACGAAATCCAGTCCATTCATGATTGTATCTTAGATATCAGTAACGGCAGTTATACCTTTAGTAGCTATACCAATGGTTCTGACATTAAGGCTGAAATCAAATTGGATAAATTAGTTTTTCTTTCTGACGATACCCATCATTTTAACTTTGATGACTTTAATCTGTCATTAAAGCCACTCAGTACCACTGAAGACATCGATTATGAATTTAATATTGGCAATATTAAATACAGTTTTGATAGCTTTATCTCAAAAGGGAATTTTGATGTCAACAATTTCAAATCCAAAGGTCGGGTTAACTACAAAAATCAAAATATTGATGAGCAAAGCAGTATTGATAAAATTACATTAAATTTCAAATCATCCACTCCGAAAAACGAATCAGTGATTATTGACAAAATTGTGATGAGTCAAAAAAATATCTTAAATGACAGCAATAATACAATTGAAGGTTCGCTTGTAAGTCGTATTGGTTCGATTATTTACGGTCAACAAAATCTAGGTAGTGGATCATTTGATATTGACTTCAAAGGGGTTGGTAGACAATTTTTCGATCCTCACTTTGAAACAACTGATCCTGACATAAGTGAGAGCGACAAACACAATATTGAATTTTCGTTAAATAAATTGAATTGGCACAATGCTAGTGGCGACATTAATGTTAACTTATTGTTTAATATATCAGAAATAAATAGCTCAAATACTGATGTAGAAAACTATGACAAAATAAATACACTTAAATTCAATCTCGAAGCTCCGTTTGATGTTTTAGCTAGTTTGTCCGCACAAATCCAAAACCCTAACACTAAGCAAGTTACAGCAGAACAAATTGCAAAAGAAAGCGCTGTAATAAAAACCAATGCCAAAATGTTTTTTAGTAGATCACCATTTTTTATCTTTAATAAAGATCAAACAGAAGGTATCTATTCTAATGTGGAATATACAAAAGGCAATCAAAGCGTAAAGGTAAATGGACAATTACTAGATAAAAAAGATTTTTTTGGAAATTTCTAATTTATTTTAGCGACACTAAAAAAATTATAAAATGTTTCAATGATATTGGTTAATTTGGCGATTATTTTAGATTCAAGCGTAGTAGTTAACAATATATGCACCATAATATGCTAAGGTACTTATTTAAACTTGTATAGGTGCATTTTACAAAAAATCAAAAAACTATCGCCTAGAAAGCTCAAATCGATTAAAATTATAACAACTAGGATTACAATTAATTTATCACTTTGAATATATTAAAAGTTTGCTGGTTGATTTTATAAATCATCAGGAATGATAATTTAAAATATAATAAATAACTAAGAGAACTATAATGAAAAAAAACACACTTGCTATAGGAATATTTGCTGTATTAGGGGTTGCTTACGTAGGCACTGCATGGCATACAGGCAACATGATCGAAAATAACATCGATAATGAATTGGTACAAATTACAAACAAAATTAATCAAACTCAAAACGATTTCACGTTTAATATTATAAAAAGTAATTATGAAAAGAATATCTTTTCAACTAAATTGCATTTAACTATTACAGCATCACTCCAAAATGCTACAGGCGACGATGCTCAACCTAAAACCTTATTTTCTGATGATGTTACTATTCATCATGGTCCATTTCCTATCGCTGCACTCGCCAAAGGAAGTTTTGCGCCTAAAATGGCTTGGTTAGAATATGAAATGAGCGAAAAAACTAATCCGACACTTTGGAAGCTAGCGGGCAATCAGCCTTTTATTACAGGACATGCAGGTATAAGTTATGGTGAATATATCACCGTTAAACTAGCAAGCAAAGCAATAAAAGTTACCCAAAATGAAGTTCCATTCTTTCCAAGAATTGATAGTGCATTAGAACTTGGTGAAGGCAAGTACACCTTTGGTAGTTATACTACTGGCTCTGACATATCAACTAAAATTGAAATTGATAAAATTTTATTAACCTACCCTGCATCATTTAATTCAAAACCAGTTTCGGTTGTTATTAATAAATTCGTTATGGACGAAAAAAATGTCCTAAATGACGTCACCAATACTGTCGATGGATCATTTTCAAGTAGTGTAGATTCAATTATTTATGGACAACAAAATCTAGGTTATGGCTCGATAGATATTGATTTTAAAGGACTTGATAAGCATCTATTCACTAATCAATTGGGAATAGGTTATCCTGACTCAGATGATACAGAACAAAAGCATTATATTAATTTTTCGTTAAATAAATTGAATTGGCACAATCCTGCAGGCGATATTAATCTTAACCTAATTTTCAGTATGTCTGATGTAGATAGTACAGCTATTGATGAAGCTGATTACGATAAAATTGACTCACTAAAATTAAAACTTGAAGCACCATTTGATGTATTAGCGTATACGTCCGCACAGATCGAAAACCCTAACTCTAACACGGTAACACCAGAACAAATTGCTAAAGCAAATCAAAACCTACAAATGATGTCCGCATTTTTCATTAGTAGCTCTCAATATTTTACTTCAAGCAATGGTAAAACCAAAGGTATCTATTCTGATATAAGCCTAACCAAAGATAGTGATGAAGTTAACGTAAATGGTAAAAAAGTAACAAAAGAAGAATTCTTTGAACAATTATAATTAGCTAATTTATTATTCAAATTAACCTATTTAGTTCCGCCACTAATTTTGGCGGAATTTTATTATTTTTAACTTAAGCAAAAAAATTTATGAATACAAATTCATCATCCACAACAGAAAACCAATTTAAACGAACCATGAAAACCCGTCATTTAATTATGTTGTCACTGGGTGGCGTTATTGGCACAGGTTTATTTTTTAATACTGGTTATATTATTGCTACTGCTGGGGCTATTGGCGCTATTATTGCTTATTTAATTGGTGCATTAGTTGTTTATTTAGTGATGTTGTGCCTAGGCGAACTGGCTGTCGCTATGCCTGAAACAGGTGCATTTCACACTTATGCTTCTCGCTTTATTAGTCCTGGCACTGGTTATACCGTTGCTTGGCTGTATTGGTTAACTTGGACAGTGGCACTTGGTTCAAGTCTAACCGCAGCTGGCTTATGTATGCAGTATTGGTTCCCTACTGTTTCGGTCTGGATTTGGTGTTTAATTTTTTGTATCGTAATCTTTGCATTAAACATTATAACCGCTCAATTCTTTGCCGAAAGTGAATTTTGGTTTTCAATCATTAAAGTCATCACTATTATTATTTTTATTGTTGCTGGAGCTGCTGCTATCTTTGGTTTTGTTCCTATGAAAAATGACATGCCAGCACCTTTTTTACACAATATTACCGATAATGACTGGTTTCCTAATGGTATAACACCAATTATCATGACGATGGTTTCAGTTAATTTTGCCTTTTCTGGTACCGAGTTAATTGGTATTGCTGCGGGCGAAACTCATAATCCCGAAAAATCGATTCCACTTGCCATTAAAACAACAATTTTAAGATTGATTCTCTTTTTTATTGGAACCATTATTGTGTTAGCCTCTCTACTACCTATGGATCAAGCTGGCGTTATTACTAGTCCATTTGTAATGGTATTTGAAAATATCGGTATTCCATATGCTGCTGATATATTTAATTTTGTTATTGTAACCGCTATTTTATCAGCCGCTAATTCAGGACTTTATGCCTCTGGGCGTATGATGTGGTCGTTGTCTAATCAAGGTACACTACCAAAGTGCTTTGCTAAATTAACCAATAAAGGTATTCCAATGATCGCTATTGCAGTAAGTATGCTTGGTGGATTGTTAGCGTTATTTTCAAGCGTGATAGCTCCTGATACTGTATTTGTAGCATTAACCGCTATTTCTGGCTTCGCCGTGGTAGCAGTTTGGTTAAGTATTTGCATTTCACATTACTTTTTTAGAAAGCAACTATCCGAAAATCAAAAAAATGCCTTAAAATATAAAGCACCATTTTACCCTTTTGTGCCAATTTTAGGGTTTATTCTGTGTTTGATTGCTTGCATTGGTTTAGCATTCGATCCAGAACAACGCATTGCGCTTTATTGCGGTATTCCTTTTGTAATTGTCTGTTTTATTGCGCATCACTTTACCCAATCTTATCAAAAACGAGCAGTAAAAAATGACAAGTTATAATCCAATTAGTGCACTATTCAAACAAAAAAATCACATTATTATTGATGGTGCACTAGCCAGTGAACTACAACGCCGTGGATGCGATCTTAATGATAGTCTATGGTCGGCAAAAGTATTAATTGAAAAGCCCGAACTGATCTATCAAGTTCATTATGACTATTTTAAAGCTGGCGCCGATTGCGCTATCACCGCCAGCTATCAAGCCACACCAGTAGGGTTTGAAAAAAAAGGAATTACGTTTGATGAATCTATCAAATTAATAAAAAAAAGCGTTGAACTTGCACAGCAAGCTAAACAGCAGTATTTGAATGAAACAAAACAAAATAAAACATTACTGATTGCTGGGTCAGTTGGTCCCTATGGAGCATATCTTGCTAATGGGTCAGAATATACTGGCGACTATCAACTAACTGAAGCTGAATTTATTGATTTTCACCGTGATCGCATTCAAGCCTTGATTAAGGCCCAAGTTGATATCCTTGCTTGTGAAACTCTACCTTCTTTTGCTGAAATTAAAGCGTTAGTTAAATTGATACAGCAGTTTCCAACTATCAATGCATGGTTTTCGTTTACATTAAAAGATGCCCAGCATCTTAGCGATGGCACACCATTATCACAAGTAATAGATTATTTAAACAACTTCGAGCAAATTGTAAGCCTTGGTATTAACTGCATTGCGTTAGAAAGTGTTACTCCAGCATTAGAAGTGCTAAATAAGCTTACAACCAAACCATTAATTGTTTATCCAAATTCAGGTGAACAATATGATCCAATAACAAAACAGTGGCACAAGAACCATCAACATGATTGCACCTTCAAAAATCAACTACCAATCTGGACAAAATTAGGTGCAAAATTAATTGGCGGTTGCTGCCAAACAACACCGAATGATATTAAAGAGATTGTGAGATTATTAAAGGATTATTAATTTTATTGTGATTGGATTTTGAGCATGAAGAACTATTGTAGTTTTGCGATAATATCTTAAACGGCTTCAAATCCAATCAAATTAAACCAACAAAACCATCAGTTAAACACTTGATTTTTATCTTCTATCAAGTTAAAGCCTGATAGTCCAGTCAATAATTCCCTAGTACAATGAAAAGCTACTGAACAATTAATTATTGAACTTAATTCATTTGATTATAAATCGCAATTAATAGCACTACAAATAAGTGCAATGTTCCATCCTAAATTTTTACTATCTATCATTTGAAGATAGCAATTAACTTTTCTAAAATAAACCGACTCGTTTCACTTTTCTTGTTTTGGATAAATATGTCCATTTTTTAATAAATTACCGTATTAAGCAACTTATAAATAAATGAATACACAAATTTAATTGTAAGATCAGATTAAATAATATTTAATTGAATAATATCATTAAAAAGGCAGCTATATTAAAAAGCCGCCTTAAAATTATAGACAAAATTAAATTTACTTAATAATTAAAAATTAACCTCAGTCCCAACAAAGTATCGTCTACCTTCTAAGGTTTTACCAAAATCATCGTTAGTTACATTTTTATCAAATAGATTATAAACACCGGCATAAACCTTAGCTTGTTTATGTATTTGATAAGATGCACCGATGTCCCAGAAAGTATAACCAGGATATTCAACTTTTGTGCCATCACGGTTATTAGACGATTCCATGCCATAATAGGCCATTTTTGTCCATAAATCCCATTGTTGGGTGACATACCAATCTAATTGAGTATTGAATTTTTGTTTAGGGGTTCGATTTAAAGATCGTCCTTTAAATTGCCCACTTTTTTGTTCTGTTTTTGTCCAAGAATAGTTAGATGTTAATAGGAAATCAGTAAATAAAGGCGTTTTAAATGAAAATTCAAAGCCTTTAAGATCAGCTTTGCCAACATTTTCACGGCCTTGTATAAAGTCAAACTTTTTACTATAACCATTCAACAAGCACTTGCTTCCTTTTTTACGATTACAAATATAATATGATTGAATTTTGTCTTTATATTTTGTGTAAAATGCAGTTGCAGAGGCATCAATACCATAATCATTGGTATAACCTATACCAATTTCGAAATTATTTGTTTTTTCTGGTTTTAAATCTGGATTTCCAATGATTACACCATCAGAATATCCACCACCAGTAACTTGCCCCCAATCTGTGACCACATAACGTAATTGTGGTGTAGCATAACCAGTAGAATAACCGCCTTTTAACGTAAAGTTATCATCAATATTCCACACACTGTAAACTCTTGGGTTCCAGTTGCTACCATAATTTTCATCTTTGTTATAACGTAATCCTAATGTTAAACTCCAATTTTCTAAAATACGTAACTCATCTTCTCCAAATAACGCATAATTCCAACGATCAATTTTAGATAATGTCGTTTTTAGTTGATTTCCTTCGTCATGCAACTCTTGATAATTATATTTTCCGCCTAAAGTCAGCATATTAATACTAAAAGGAATAGTAACACGTGTATCTACATCCGTATTACGAATTTTCATGTTCCTTTTTGGGTTATTATTTCCTTCATAAGAGACAAATGAAGTTGTAGAGACATCACCAAACAAACCATTATGTGTTAAAGCAAACGTATTTCGTCTATTATCTCTATTAAAATCACTTCTAGATTTATCTCTTGTTTTTCCTGCAGTTGCATTACTATTTTGTAAAGCTCGTCCAAAATCGAGATCAAATTTTTGTGTGTCTGTAGCATTTAAAGACAATTTACCATTTAAACTACGTAATTTTTGTCCTGCATGACCAGCAAGAAATTTATCTTCATGACGATTTGAATACTGCCCATAAAGTTGTATACCTAAAACGTCATCAATAATCGGTCCCATGGTCGAAAAACTGCCAGTATATGTATCTTTTTCTTTTGAACGATAAGGAATAACCGATTCTAAACGTATACCACTTTGCCATTTATTTGACACTTTTTTGGTAATAATATTAACAACCCCTCCCATCGCATCAGAACCATATAATGACGACATAGGGCCTCGCACAACCTCAATACGTTCAATTGCCGTTAATGGTGGTAACCATCCTTGTTCAAATCCTGAATTATCACTATTTGGTCTTGTTTCGCGGGTACTAACCTTTTTGCCATCTACTAATATTAGGGTATATTTGGCATCCATGCCTCGAATACTAATATCAGTAGAATCACCACCACCAGTAATATTTACTCCAGGAATATCCTTCAACGCATCTGTGACATCACGATAAGGTTTTTTTTCAATTTCTTCTGGTGTAATTACCGAAATGGTAGCCGGCGCTTCTTTGACTTGTTGAGAAAACCCCGATGCAGTAACAACCATGGTGTCAGTATCTGAATTGCTAGCTGCTATAGCAGCTGTCGATAATGACAACAAAATACTAGTATTAATGACATTTGTAGCCAATTTAATCTTCTTTTTTGCTTTCATTGTTATAACCCTATTATTTATAATGACATTTATAGATTTATAAGATATATGAAGACTACACTATATGAGAATGATTATCAATATCTTTAAAAAATTATTTATAGCTAGACAAATCCTTTTTGTTAAATGATAATAGTTATCATTTATATAAAAACAGGAAAATTGAGATGAATAAAAAGAAAAAGATATTTTTAAGTAGTATTGCATCGATTATATTAAGTTTAACTGGTTGCCAATCAACGACAACAATGAGTGTAACTGCCAACAACCAAACGGTACAAGTTCCTAAGTCGCCCGAAAAAGTTGTTGTCATGAACTATGGGGCATTAGATACTTTAGATGCATTAGGTAAAGGTTCGATAGTTGTTGCAACTCCACTATCAGTTATCCCTTCTTATTTGCAACAATTTAACAAAACATCAATTACCGATACAGGCAATATGAAAGAACCCAATATTGATGCAATCAGACAAGTTAAGCCAGATTTAATTATTATTGATGGCCGTCAAGCTAGTAAAACTGAAGATCTATCTAAAATTGCACCAGTCATTAATTTAAGTGTTAACGCTCAAAATTATGTTGAATCAACCAAAAATCATATCCACTTACTGGCAAATATTACAGGCACAGAGAGTAAAGCTGATAATATTATTCAGTCATTAGATGAAAAAATTCAACATGCCCGAGCAGTAGCCGAAGCTAGTTCTAAAAAAGCTATTGTTGCTATTCATAACGATGGGAAGATGATTCTTATCAATTCAAGTTCCAGCGCGGCATTGATTCACGATGTACTAGATGTTAAACGAGCGGTACCACTCACCGTTATGCCCGCAAATAACTTAATAGGCAAACCAAAACCAATTTTTATTGATGATAATTACATTAAATCAGTCAAACCTGATATTATTTTTGTTGTTGATCGTAGCAAAGCAATCGGCAATCAAGGTATGGCTGAGCACTTTTTTTCACAAAAAGTATTAAACAAAAGCAAAACACAGGTTGTTTATTTAACTCCTGATCTTTGGTATTTGTCGGGTGGTGGTGCTGAAAGCATAGATCGTCAAATTGACGAAATCATTAATGCATTAAAATAATATAACTTGATTGTTAACTTTCTATTTTTTAAATAGCCTTTATTGTCAATAAAGGCTTTATTTTATACTGATAAATATCAGAGAAATACTTAATAAATAATTCTTTTTATTCAAACGAACTACTTTCCGAGTTATTACTAATACTTAATAGATAAGCCAAAGCATTGCTAATGTAAATTTGAAATTAGAAAATCGGTATATTAACTATGATGAAATGTGATAAAATGCCAACTTTATTTTGATTTGTAAACGATAATTAACAAATATAGTTTATTGAATTCTCAAACAATACCTCTTTAATATAACACACTATTATAAATACTATGAATATGTTACCCCCTACAATTGGATTTGTGAGCCTTGGCTGTCCTAAAAATTTAGTTGACTCTGAACGAATTTTAACCGAACTGCGTACACAAGGTTATCAAGTCGTACCTAGCTATGACAATGCCGATCTGGTCATTGTAAACACTTGTGGATTTATTGACAGTGCAGTACAAGAATCTCTAGAAGCAATCGGCGAAGCTCTTAATGAAAACGGCAAAGTCATTGTAACTGGATGCCTTGGTGCCAAAGAAGATCAAATTAGGACTGTACACCCAAAAGTACTTGAAATATCAGGTCCACACAGCTATGAAGCGGTACTAAATCATGTTAATAAATATGCACCAAAACCTGCTTATAATCCATTTACCAGTCTAGTCCCCCAACAAGGTATAAAACTAACACCAAAACATTATGCTTACCTAAAAATTTCTGAAGGTTGTAATCATAGTTGTACATTTTGCATTATTCCATCATTACGAGGTGAAATGATTAGTCGCCCTATTGGTAACGTACTTGATGAAGCAAAACGACTAGCCGACAGTGGTGTTAAAGAATTATTAGTTATTGCACAAGACACTTCAGCTTACGGCGTTGATATCAAAAACAGGACCAGTTTCTGGAATGGAATGCCATTAAAAACTGATATTCAAACGCTTTGCGAACAATTATCAAGTTTGGGAATTTGGGTCAGATTGCATTATATGTATCCTTATCCAAGTGTCGATAATCTAATTCCATTAATGGCAGATGGTAAAATTTTGCCTTATTTAGATGTGCCATTACAACACGCAAGTCCAACAATTTTAAAATCAATGAAACGACCTGGAACCATTGAAAGAACCTTAGAACGTATCCATAAATGGCGAGAAATCTGTTCTGATATCACGTTACGTTCAACCTTTATTGTTGGTTATCCCGGCGAAACAGAACAAGATTTTGAATTACTGCTCGACTTTTTATCACAAGCGCAATTAGATCGCGTTGGCTGCTTTCCATACAGTCCTATAGAAGGTGCTGAAGCCAATAAACTTGCCGATCAAATTCCTGAAGCAATAAAACAAGAACGTTTTGATCGCTTTATGCAATTACAACAAAAAATCTCAACGCAAAAATTACAAGCCAAAATTGGCAAAACGCTAGCTGTCATTATTGATGAAGTTGATGAAGAAGGCGCAATTGGTCGTAGTATGGCTGATGCCCCTGAAATCGACGGCGTTGTTTATTTAAACGAAGAAAACCAAGTCAAAGTCGGTGATATTGTTCAGGTTAACATTGAGCATTCCGATGAGTACGATCTATGGGGAACGGTTAAACGTTAATTAACACCATGAAACAACATTATAAACACGAAGTAAAAAATCTGGTTAAATTGGCAGTTCCGGTGCTAATTGCGCAAGTATCACAAACTGCGATCACCTTTGTTGATACTATCATGGCGGGCAATTATAGTAAAACGGCACTTTCTGGGGTAGCCATTGCTGTCTCGATATGGCTACCTACCATCTTATTTGGGCAAGGTTTACTCACTGTTTTAACGCCAATTATTTCAAACCTAAATGGTGCAGCTAAACGAAACCAAGTTGCCGATCATACTCGGCAAGGCGTTGTCATCGCATTGGTATTATCAGTGCTTATGATGTTAGTTCTCTATCATTCCGACCTAATAATAAACTTAAGAAGCTCGGACGATCACCCTATTGATCCAGAAATGATGGACGTGGCAACCAAATTTTTACGTGCCATAATGTGGGGTGTGCCAGCATTCTTGCTTTTCTTGGTCTACCGCAATCAATGTGAAGGGCTATCAAACACAAAGCCAGCCATGGTGATTATATTCATTGCCCTTCTTGCCAACATTCCAATTAATTACGTTTTAATCTATGGAAAATTAGGCTTACCTGCTTTTGGTGGGGTCGGCTGTGGCATTACAGCGACAATCATCTTTTGGCTCATGTTTATATTAATACGCTTATATACACTCACTAGCGCAAGCCAACGCGACATTCGCCTAACACCAATCACCAAACTAGTTGATTTTGCTATAATCAAAAAAATTGTTATGCTTGGTACTCCTCTTGCTCTCGCTTACTTTTTTGAAATGAGCTTATTTGCTGTGATTGCATTATTAATTGCCCCATTAGGTCAAATAACCGTTGCTGCACATCAAATTATATTCACCATCAGCAGTTTAACCTTCGCTATTCCATTATCTCTTGGGGTTGCTACTAGTATTCGTGTCGGTTATTTACTGGGCAAAAGAAAACCAGTTTTAGCCAAACAAACTTCTTACATTAGTTTAGCCATATCCTTAGCTATCGCCATTATAGTTGCATTAATTTTAGTTATTTTTAGTTCACAAATCATCACCATATTTACACAAGAAAATGCTGTAATTGCTATTTGTATGCAACTTATTATTTTACTCGCTATTTATCAAGCGTCTGACTATTTACAAGTAGTAGCTAGTAATGTGCTTCGAGGTTATAAAGACACTAAAAGCATTTTTTTTATTACTCTACTTTCTTATTGGGTAGTCGGATTGCCAGTTGGTTATGTTTTAGGATTAACCGACCTAATCATTCAACCAATTGGCGCAGCTGGTTTTTGGATAGGTATTATATCAGGACTTGCTGTTGCGGCATTACTATTAATAGCTAGGATGATCTATATTCAAAAACAACCCGTTGAAGTTATTTTAGAGCAGGCATCAAGATAAAGTTATTTATTAAAGACATTCAATAAAATAAAAAAGATTAACCTCATTTTATTAATAACAACTTATTGATTATTCAATAAATAAACATAAATAGGTTAATCTTTCAATAATTATGGACAAGCAGCCATCCCATCGAAGTTCTAACATTAGTCCATGGTGGTAAACCCTAGACATAGGAAACTTCATCACTTTCTCCTCGTCGATACTAATACTCACAATTAAAATATTGGATATTTTTTATCAAAACCTATTGTCAAATATTTGAATAAATTTATAATTCTTGAAACCAAAATTGTAAATACCCCAAACTTAGTACACAACTCACGTAGAAAATCATGCTGCTTGTTTTAGTGTTTTATACTCAATCGGTGTCATGTTATTTAATGCCTCATGCGGTCTTTCGGTGTTATAAATCGTTAACCATTCTTCGGTTATTTTCCTTGCTTGTGCTAAGTTGTTAAAAAGATATAAATCGAGTACTTCAGTACGATAGGTACGATTAAATCGTTCAATATAGCCATTTTGATAAGGACTACCGGGCTGGATATAATCAATGGTTATATTATGTGATTTAGCCCAGTTTATAAAGGTTTTTCCTGTAAATTCTGGCCCATTATCGACCCGTATTTTTAATGGATACCCATGATATTCAGCCAGTTTATCTAAGTAACGGGTAATCCTTCCTGCTGGTAAGCTTACTGCAATATCAATCCCTAGCGCTTCACGATTAAAGTCATCGATAACATTGAATGTCCTAAAGCGACGCTGATTACGACTACTGTCACTCATAAAATCCATTGACCAACATTCACCTTGTTTATTGGGTGCTGATAGCCTTTCTGGGCTTCGTGGAGGAATGCGCTGTTTACGCTTTATCCTGAGATTAAGCTTTAATTGGCAATACACCCGATACACCCGTTTATGATTCCATTTATAGCCGAGCTTTTTGATACGATTAAAACATTTAGGAAAGCCCCAGCGTAAATGCCGGTCTGTGATAGCATTCAATACCGAAAC
>NZ_LZHB01000005.1:0-47711 GCF_001690345.1 Gilliamella sp. Gris3-2 | reverse complement strand
TAAATAAAGTAAATGATTTTTATATTGTTCTTAATGGACAGAAAATAAAAAGCATGTTACCTATTAATTTTTGTAAATTAATTAATGAAAATCTCTATTTAAAGGTTATAAAGGAATCAGATGAAAAAAAAATAATATTATTTAAACAGTATATTGAGAATAAATTAAAAGAATTACAGCAATATTACGAAAAATATCATTTCAACAAAATTGATTTTTCATGGTTAAAAAATAATAAAATGGCATGTATGGGCCTTTGGTATAAATTACGTACAATATATCAAAATTCTATAATATTACCTGTATTTACTGATAATCCTACTAATCAAGATGGGAAATCGATCTTGGTTACCTAAACATAAGAGGTATATTACACAGTACAGAAAGTATATTGATATTGTCATCTGCTATTTTTTTGAAAATCAAATCCAAAATCCAACCTCTCACAAAGAAAGGTTGGATTCTATTCAAATGATGTTTAATTATCTTGCATATCATGAGACAACTCGCATAAGAATAGATACATTTTATAAATGTTATGCTTTCGATTTAACAAATATCAATCTAGAGTATTTCTATCCAAATGATTTAATTGAATGTTATAAAAAAGATTGGATAAAGATATATAATTCAAAAAATACTCTAAATTGGATAAATAAATCTAATGAGGAGCAATGTCGTTGGATATGGGAATTTTTGCAAAAAGAACACTCAATTACAATCCTTCAGCATAAAAAGAATTATAGACTTAATCAAAATTTTTGTTTTAATTTTTTTGAATTTACTAATAATGAAGAACGCTATTTAGCTATTTTTACTGCTATATATACAGCTCCAAAAGATGGAATAACAGACAAATTACTCAAAACAATGAAAAAACTATGGTTGCAAAAAGAGAGAAGATCTTCAAATAGAGCAAAAAATAACAAAATTTTAAAAAAACAATGTAAGCGTATTACGAAAGATACAGCAGAAAACAATGAAAATGATTTAAATAAAATAGTATAGATTTAAACTTATCTAATAATAGTAATTAGGCAAGCAATTCTCTATAACCCTTGCAAACAAAGGCTTTAAAGCCATTTTATGGATACACGCCATTATCGAACCAAATGTATCCGGGTTTGTATCCGATTTTCCGCTTGATTTGGGGTAATTCCAGTTGAATTCGGTTGAGTAGTGAAACAAGCTGAAAGGCTTATTTGAAAAGGCTTTAGACATAAAAAAAACTGCTAGAAGCAGGTCTTAGAATTTGGTGATTGGTGCCCGGACGCGGAATCGAACCACGGACACGGGGATTTTCAATCCCCTGCTCTACCGACTGAGCTATCCGGGCAACAATGGATGCACATTAAACACGATTCGTGATCATCAGTCAATCCCTTTTGTAATATTTTTTTTAAAAATATATTGTTTGGTTGAAAAATAGCTAATCATCTTCATATTAAAAGATAATTTTTAATAATATGTTTTTATCCTTATAGGAATTATATATGCGATTTGTTGGCTTTATTATCTTTTTTATTTATGTTTATTTTGAACTCACCTTTTTCATAGCTGTTGCCAATTCAATTGGTATTTTTCTTGCTTTAATTTGTATTATTGCAACATCTATTCTTGGTTTCTCGTTAGTTAAAACTCAGGGTTTGAAAAACCTTAGTATTATGCAACAAAAAATAGCTAACAATCAAAGCTATAAAAATGAAGTAATTAGAAGTGTAGCTTTGCTTTTTGCCGGTTTTTTCTTGCTTATTCCAGGTTTTTTAACTGATATTTTAGGTGCAATCTTATTAATACCCCATGTACAAGATCATATCGTGGAATTTATTGTTCGAAAAATGCCAATAAGATCAAAATTTTCTTCATCACAAATGCATTATCAAGAGGGTGATATTATTGAGGGTGAATTCAAACAGAAAGATGATGAATAAATAATCAGTTGGATTTTTTTTAAATTTGTTCTCTTGAAGAATTTAAAATAATCCCCATATATTATGCACTACATTAAAAAATCATAATTCTATGATTTCTATTAATAATTATCTTAATTAAAAATTAGTGCTAGGAGATAACTAATGAAAATTCGTCCATTGCATGATCGTGTGATCATTAAACGTAAAGAAGTAGAATCAAAATCAGCTGGTGGTATTGTTTTAACTGGTTCGGCAGCAGGTAAATCAACTCGCGGAGAAGTTTTAGCTGTTGGTAATGGTCGCATTTTAGAAAATGGTCAAGTACAGCCGCTAGATGTTAAAGTGGGAGATATCGTAATTTTTAATGAAGGATACGGCGTTAAAACAGAGAAAATCGATAATGAAGAAGTGCTTATCTTATCTGAAAGCGATATTTTAGCGATTGTACAAGCATAACTGACAACTAATTTAATTTATATACAGAATTTAGGAGAAATACGAAGATGGCAGCTAAAGATGTGAAATTTGGTAATGACGCTCGCGCCAAAATGCTTAAAGGCGTTAATATATTAGCCGATGCAGTTAAAGTAACATTAGGTCCAAAAGGACGTAATGTAGTATTAGATAAGTCTTTTGGCGCACCAACCATTACTAAAGATGGTGTTTCTGTTGCTCGTGAAATCGAATTAGAAGATAAATTCGAAAATATGGGTGCGCAAATGGTTAAAGAGGTCGCATCTAAAGCAAATGATGCAGCAGGTGATGGTACAACTACTGCAACTGTTCTTGCTCAAGCGATTGTTAATGAAGGTTTAAAAGCTGTTGCTGCTGGTATGAATCCAATGGATTTAAAACGTGGTATTGATAAAGCAGTTGTTGCAGCTGTTGAAGAGCTTAAAAAATTATCTGCACCATGCGCTGATTCTAAAGCCATTGCTCAAGTAGGTACAATTTCAGCTAACTCTGATGAAACTGTTGGTACTTTAATTGCTCAGGCAATGGAAAAAGTAGGTAAAGAAGGTGTTATTACAGTTGAAGATGGCACTGGTTTACAAGATGAGCTTGATGTTGTTGAGGGTATGCAGTTTGATCGTGGTTACCTATCACCATACTTTATCAATAAACCTGAAACTGCAACTGTTGAATTAGATAGCCCATATATTTTATTAGCCGATAAAAAAATCTCTAACATCCGCGAATTATTACCAGTGCTTGAAGCTGTAGCTAAAGCAGGTAAATCTTTATTGATTATCGCAGAAGATGTTGAAGGCGAAGCACTTGCAACATTAGTTGTGAATACTATGCGTGGCATTGTTAAAGTTGCAGCTGTTAAAGCTCCTGGCTTTGGTGATCGTCGTAAAGCAATGTTACAAGATATTGCAATCTTAACTGCGGGTACTGTAATTTCAGAAGAAATTGGTTTAGAACTTGAAAAAACAACTCTTGAAGATTTAGGTCAAGCAAAACGTGTTGTAATCAATAAAGACAACACAACTATCATTGATGGTGTTGGTGAGGAGTCATTAATTAATGCTCGCGTTGAACAAATTCGTAAACAAATCGAAGAATCAACTTCTGACTATGATAAAGAGAAACTTCAAGAACGCGTTGCGAAACTTGCTGGCGGTGTTGCTGTAATTAAAGTTGGTGCGGCAACTGAAGTTGAAATGAAAGAGAAAAAAGCTCGTGTTGAAGACGCATTACATGCAACTCGTGCAGCTGTTGAAGAAGGTGTTGTAGCCGGTGGTGGTGTTGCTCTTGTCCGTGCCGCAACTACTATTTCAGAACTTAAGGGTGCAAACGAAGATCAAAACGTTGGTATCAAAGTTGCACTTCGTGCGATGGAAGCTCCATTACGTCAAATCGTTACTAACTGTGGTGAAGAAGCATCTGTTGTTGTTAATGCCGTTAAAGGTGGTAAAGGTAACTATGGTTACAATGCCGCAACTGAAGAATATGGTGATATGATTGCAATGGGTATTTTAGATCCAACTAAAGTAACACGTAGTGCATTACAATATGCCGCTTCAGTTGCCGGCCTTATGATTACAACTGAATGTATGGTAACTGATTTACCTAAAGATGATAAGACTGACTTAGGTGCTGCTGGTGGTATGGGTGGCATGGGTGGTATGGGCGGAATGATGTAATTCTTTTCGTCAGTACGAAATAAGCTTATCAATACAAACCACTCGTTTATGCGAGTGGTTTTTTTATGAATTTTCTCTTTATTTATATCTTCTCTTTATAAAATAACTGCAAAATAATAATATACAATTAATTAAAAATACCAAAAATAATTTAAAGTTTTAATCGATTAAATAAAGTATAGATAATAATCTGTTATACCAGCAAAAAGCTTGCTCTATACTTGATGATTATCGTTTATTCTTTAATTTTCTGATTTTGGATGACTGTTTTACTTGTCAAAATCAGATGTTAAATAGATAATAACATGATGAAAAGATGAAATTTATCTTTTCTATAAGATCAAATTATTGTTCCAAACTTTATTTTTTATTTAAAATAGAATTTAAAGTAATTAAATAATAAGTGAATATAGAAATAAGCAATTAAGGAAAGAAATAATGGGTGTAGCTCCAAGAAAAAAATTAGCCAGTACAGAAGAAAAAGACTATTCGGTTAGACAACGTGAAAAAAAAGTAAAAGTAGAAACTCCACTTGCTAATATTCAAGAAAATACTTTTTTTAAAGTTATATTTTCAGATAGCCTTTCATTGGAACAAAAAGTAGAAGAAGTTACTAATATTTTAGAATTTTCTGACAATAAGGAAATTGATCGGGCCAAAATTCAAGAATTTGATACATTTAAAGAATATCTTCAATCAATTTCTGAAGAGATGTCTAAACAACGTATTGAGATGACTGATACCGAAGTATTTGCTGAATTACAACGAGTGTATGCTGATTTTAATAATGATCTTAATGATTTTATCGAAAAAATAAAACCACTTACCGAACTCACCGATGCTTTATATAACTTACGCCAAAATGGTGAAACCCGAAATGCATTAGCTCAAATTAAAGCCGATCAAGAATGGGACGAAGAAAAAGTAACGCAAAAAGCAAATGTGCAAAGTGAAATTATTAATATTGAAAAACAAATATCTGAATTAAAAAAAGAAATAGAGTTATTACAACAGGATAAAAAGTTTTTTGGCCTAGGGAAAATTAAAGCCGCATCAAAAGCTAAAATTGTGACTAATGAAGAAAAAATAGCTAAATTAAATCAACAAATAAAAAACAAAAATAAAGAATTAGATGATATTCAGATAGAAATTACAAAGCGTCACGAGCAACGCTCTGAATCAATTGATGTTGAAAAATTAAAAGAGTTGCTAAATTTAACTTCAGAACAGCATACATTACGTCAAGCTGATATGGTTGAATCGGCATTAAAATTTGTGAATCAAGGTAAAGAGCGTTTTGGTGCAATTCGTAATCATCTTGAAAAAATGGTTAAACAGATTGAAGGACTTAGTGACAATAATGGCAATATGATACAAATTTATGCCATTATGAACGAAGCGACCAAAAAAGTAGAGAAAGTCCATCGTGAACGTAGACAAGAGCTTGAGAGTAAAGATGTTGGCGATAATTTGTTAGAGTCAATGAAGCTTGATGAAACACGCCGTAATTTGGATGAACACATTGATACTGTATCCACAGCAACTGTCGATACTATGCAAACCTATGGTGAATTAACAACTGAAGCTATTAAAATTCGTAATATGCAAGCAGCAACCAAAAAACAAGTTGAAAGTGCAAGAGCAATGCATTCAAGAGGCATCGCATCGGTTGCTTCACAACTCAGTGTTGTTGTAACAGCAGTTAACTCAGCTGCAATTAATGAAGCACAATCAATGGCCGGTAATACTTTAGCCGAAATGACTCGAGTAACAAATGACATTGCTAAAAATGAAGCTATTCGAATTGCCACTGGTCGTGATGAAATTAATAATGATTTAGAAGCAATGCTACAAAATTTAGCTGAATTTGGTGATACCCAAAAAGAAGCGACTGAAATCACCCGTGCGGCACTAGAAACAATGCGAGCAAATTTGGAAGAAATTGAAAAAATGTCCAAAGATGTTCAAAATGATACACGAGAATTTATTGCGGTGACAAGTGATGTTTTATCAGAAAAATCTGAAACCAAAAAAGATAGCTCACATACTACTTCACCCTTTAAACTATAACAAAGGAATGCACAATGTATTTAGTTAGAGGGCGTGAATATTTAGCGCAATACCCTAATTTTACTTTAGTAGGAAGGGAACATGATTTAGAGAGAATATCGTCTATTCTCATACGAAAATCATCAAATTCTCTTTTGTTGACAGGGCCTGCAGGTGTAGGTGTTTCAATGCTTAGTCTTGGTTTACAGGCGGCTAAAAATAACCCAGATACACCATTTGATTTGATTGTAAAAAAATTATTTTGGTTAAATTGTGATGCTCTTTTTTCTAGCGGTGATAGTAATAAGATAAATAATGAGTTTCAAAGTATTTTAAAAAAGCTAATGCAAACTCCTGAGTCAGTGCTGATTATTACTGATACGGCTAATTTTTTAGAAGCAGCACATAATACAGGTAATGCTCATTTTATTAATGCTCTAAATAACGCCGATAAATCAAATAATTTTCAAGTTATCCTCGAAGTTCGTGATGATAAACTTAGTAGTGTGCTAAAGGCTAGCACGAATATGCCTGAACTTTACACACTTTACGATGTCAAAGAACCTACTGGGGATAATTTAAATTCCATTGTTACTACTGTTGCAAAGGAGTTATCTGGATACCACAAAATTGAAGTGGATAAAGATGCTATTGATGAAGCGATACATTTAACCTGTAAATATCGTGATAGTTTAGGTTTAGGTGGGGCACAGCCTCAACGTGCTATTTCATTACTTGATCGTGCGCTTGCTAGTTATCGTCAACTTACACATAAACAGCATCCAAAAATTTCTGAGTTAATGGGTAAGATCGAAAAAAGTACCAGTGAAACAGAACAATATGATTTGCGGCAGCAGCTTGAACAATGGCAGCAAGATTGGCAGAATTTAAAGTCTGAAATTAGTAAAACATATCAATATCAACGTGATGCTGAAACGTTACGCTTCAAACTGCAAGATGAAATCACTCAGTTACAAGAAGAAGAGGACAATAATAAAAATTCAGAATCAGTTGCTATAAAGACATTCGCGCAATTAACGGCTGGAGGATTTGACTCTCCAGCAGTCGCTAAATTAAAGGAAAAAATTCGACAAATTGATGCTGAAATTGCACAAAATAATGAACAACATCAAAAATTGGTGATGCTAGCCAATAAAGATTTGCGACTAAATCGCCAAGAAGTGATTGCTGAATTTAGCAAAGTTTCAGGTATATCAGCAAACAAATTAGATGAGAATGAAGTTGAAAACTTGATTAATTTGGAGGCAAATTTATTATCGCGAATTTTTGGTCAAGATAACATTGTTAAACATGTCGCCAATTCGGTAAAGGTGGCTAAAGTTGACACGCTTGAAGAATCAGGCCCTGCAATGTCTTACCTATTTTTAGGTCCATCTGGTGTAGGTAAAACTGAAATGGCCAAAGCTTTAGCGGAATATGTTTACGGTGACGAAAAATCGTTGGTTCGTTTTGATATGTCAGAATACATGGAAAAACATGCTGTTGCTAAATTAATTGGTGCACCTCCGGGATATGAAGGATTTGAAGCAGGTGGAATTTTAACAAACTCAGTTAGAACAAAACCGGTTGGAATCTATTTATTTGATGAGATTGAAAAAGCACATCCTGATGTCTTTAATATCTTTTTACAGATCTTATCGGATGGACGATTAACCGATAATGTAGGTCGAACTGTCGATTTTTCTGATATCATGATTATTATGACCTCAAATATTGGACAATCTTACTATTTGGATCCTAACCTTTCTGACGAAGCTGCATGTGAATTAGCGACAAATGAACTGAATAATACTTATCGTTCAGAACTGCTTAATCGTTTTAATGGACGAGAAAATATTCTTCATTTTAAACGTTTACCAATGGAAGTTATTGAACGGATTATTCGTCGAGAAATTGACAAATTAAATCAATCATATAGTCATCGAGGCTACACTATCGAAATAAAAGATTCTTGTATCAGTACATTCTGTCACAATCATTATGATATCATTCGTGGTGCCCGAGGATTGCCGGGTTATATAAAAACCAATGTTAGGCCATTTATTGTTAATCATATTTTGCAGAATCCTCAAGATCAAGGAGTGTTTAAAGCAATTTATAACCAGCAGACACATAGTTTTGATATGGAATTTTACAAAAATTAAAGGAAGATAAAATAGAGTTAGTTTTCTGTAACCTTTATTAAGGAAAGTGATTGGTTTCGGACGTTATTTAAATTTGGATAAAATATATCAATCAATAAAACGTTCGAAACCTAACAGTATAAAAAGTATTTTTATTTGAAACATTAAACAGAAAGATGTTGATAAAGAGTTATTACTCCAATAGAAATAAGTACTAACCCGCCCAAAAGCTCAGCCCGTTTACCAATTAAACAGCCAATTTTATTACCCAATAATAACCCAATAGTAACCATTGTACAGGTAGCGAGTCCAATCATTGATGCAGCAAAAAAGATATTAACACTTGCTAATGCTAAGCCAACACCAACGGCAAATGCATCTATACTGGTTGAAATTGCTGTGAAAATTAGCATTAGAAAAGATTTTTTTGATGATGTTAATTCATCTTCTTGGCAATTTCCATCTGACTGTTTCTGGCTGTTATATATCATATTAATGCCTAAAAATAGCATGACAGCAAATACAACCCAATGATCCCATTGTTCAATATATTGCAACGCAATATAACCAACTAACCAGCCAAGCAATGGGGTAATAGCCTCAACAACACCAAATAGAATACCAATTTTGAATGCGCCTAAAATTGGTGTTGATTTAAGTGAAATCCCACGACAAACGGCGACAGCAAAGGCGTCGGTTGACATTGCTAGTGCTAATAATAAAATAGCCCAAAAATTCATGACATATACTCTTGCTTATAATTATTAAAAATTTATTAATATTATAATAATGGATGATGATTTATTTATTTGTTACTGAAAATAGATAATTTGCTATTTTTTTATCACCTTTGTTTTTATAAAGTTCAGCTGTTTTTATAACGTTGTCTCGACGATTAGCATCATATTGAAAAAGCTGCTTAAACATTAAGTCAGCTGTTCTTTTATCATTATTTTGGATTGCACAATAACCATATTGTTCATAAGCATCAGCTTTCCAACGATGACGATCGAACTCAATACTCTGTTCAAATTGTTTTTTTGCTTCTTGATAACGATCTCGACCACATAAAAAAGAACCATAATGGATATGATATAATCCATTACCTGGTTGCATTAGAGTAATACGTTTGTAAATTATCTCGGCTTCGTTGTATTCACCAACATGTTGATCAAACATTGCCATGGCTAACATAACTTGGGGATTATTTGGAGAGTATTGTGCAGCTAATTTTAGATTATAATGTGCTACTTTGATATTTTCTTCTGACTCATTTGCTTTAGCAAGATATCCTAATCCAAGTCGCATCCTAGCCAAAGCGGCTTTTTCTGGATCAAATTCATTGTTGTTTTTCATTTGGCAACCCGCTAGTACTATCATCAAAAAATAGCTAGTTATAACTAACAATTTCTTCATCTATCTCTCCTTTTTATAAAGATTTATCCTTATGCTGTTTGCTTAACAAGGTTCTGCTTTTTGTAAAGAGTTCTTTTAGTGCGATCAACAACTTCACCAGCTAACTGGCCACATGCAGCATCGATATCATCCCCCCGTGTTTTACGAACTATTACGGTAAATCCATATCCCATCAATGTTTTCATGAAGCGATCAATTCGTGTATTTGAACATCTTGAATAAGGCGCACCAGGGAACGGATTCCAAGGAATTAAATTAATTTTGCTAGGTACATTTTTTAGGAATTGTGCAAGCTCATGAGCATGTTCAACGCCATCGTTAATTTGATTAAGTAATACATATTCAATAGTTACTTTTCCGTGATTTGCGTTTGAAGACGAAAGATAACGCAGAATTGAATCACGTAGCATAGACATATTGTATTTTAGGTTAATTGGCATAATTTCACTACGAATAGTATTATTAGGTGCATGAAGTGATATCGCTAGCGCCACATCAATCATACCAGCTAGCTTATCTAAAGCGGGAACAACTCCTGATGTCGATAGTGTTACACGCCTTTTTGATAAACCATAGCCAAAATCATCTAACATAATTTCCATAGCTGGTGCAACATTAGATAAATTAAGTAGCGGTTCACCCATACCCATCATAACTACATTAGTAATGGGCCTATCTGCTAATTTTCCGGTGACACCAATTGCATTTGATGCACGCCATACTTGGCCAATAATTTCAGAAACGGTTAAATTACGATTAAATCCTTGTTGGGCAGTAGAACAAAATTTACACTCTAGTGCGCAACCAACTTGAGATGAAACACATAATGTTGCACGATCACGTTCAGGAATATAAACAGACTCAATCAGTTGGTTATTACCAACATCAAGTGCCCATTTTATTGTGCCATCAGAAGAACGCTGTTCTATGGCAATCTTAGGAGCTTTAATTTCTGCTAAAGTCTTTAGTTGTTCACGTAGTTTTTTATTGATATCGGTCATTTGATCAAAATTATCTACACCAAAATGATAGATCCATTTCATTACTTGATCAGCTCGAAACGGTTTTTCACCAAGTGATATAAAAAACTCTCTTAATTGTTGGCGTGTGAAGTTTAGTAAATTTATTCTTTCGTTTATGGAATTAGTTGTATTAAGATTCATTGTATTGGCAGCGTCTAAACAATTTTCAGACGTATTAGATGTAGATGTTGTTAACATAAGGCCTCGTTTTTACACATTATGGCTATTTCATTTTTTAGGAAAAGGATTATACTGTTTTTAACTTAATCTGGCTATATAGAATATTGGCAATGCTTGAAAGATGAAGAAATCAACAATGTTAAAAAAAATAGGTGGTTTAACTTTAAACTTATCTTTACTTCTATTTCCTACTTTTACCATGGCACAACAGATCACATTAAATAAACTGATTGGACAGTTTGACGAAAAAAAAGATAATGGTTTTATTGCGTTAGATTCAACTATACTACCTGTTAATAAAAAAGGAATGTATCTACAAAAAGAGCCAACCGAACAACTTATAAAAGCCTACAATGATTTTAAAAAAGTTCATCCAGATGT
This sequence comes from Gilliamella sp. Gris3-2, assembly GCF_001690345.1. NCBI lineage: Bacteria > Pseudomonadati > Pseudomonadota > Gammaproteobacteria > Orbales > Orbaceae > Gilliamella > Gilliamella sp. Gris3-2. The sequence continues at coordinate 36,456 of NZ_LZHB01000005.1, read as the reverse complement.
TCCTTTTATCATAGTAAGTGCAACGCGGAATTACACTTACCAAAACGGTATTTGGCAACGGAAATGGGATGCTTTATCAGCTAAAATAAATGATCCAGAAAAAATTGCTGAAGAAATTCTAAAATTTTCGTCAATGCCTGGCACATCAAGGCATCATTGGGGAACAGATATTGATATTACCAGCGTTTCATCAAAATATTTTAAGTATGATAAAAAAGGCATCATTTTATATAAATGGCTTCAAAAAAATCTGCCTAAATATGGATTTTGCCAAGCTTTTAATGAAGGACGCAAAGGAGGGTATCAACCTGAAGAATGGCACTGGTCATATAAACCTATTGCTAGCCAATATATTGACCAATACAAAAATATATTGAAAAGTGATCCAGAAGTTATTATGAGATCTTTAAATTTTATAGGGCGCGATAAAATCAAGCTGGAAAGCCTAGTTAAAGAGTATGTATTAACGGTGAATGCTGATTGTTATTAATATATTTTTATTATTAATGTTTTCTCCAATAAGGCAAGCATATTGTTACAATAAGGCCTCCACCATCACGATTAGTTGCTTGGATAGTACCGTTATGCATAATGACGGTCTTTCTGGCAATTGCTAGTCCTAGACCATAACCTTTACCTAATTGTGGAGACTGAATACGGACAAATGGTTCAAAAATACTTGATAACTTATTTTCTTCAACACCAGGACCTCGATCTTTAACTTCAATTTGTAAATACTTACCTGTTTCTTTTAGTGAAACTTCTACGGCTTGCTCAGCTTTTGAAAAGCGAATAGCATTTCGGATAATGTTTTCAACAGCACGACGTATTTGTTCTGAATTACCTTTAACAATTGGATGAGTAATAGATGATAAAGTAAAATGTACTTCAATTAACTGGTGATTAGCTTCATAATTAGCATCATTGATTACTACACTTATTAAGTCTTTTAAATCAAAATATTCATCAGTGCGATTATTCATTTCAGCACGAGAATAATTTAGAATTTCGCCAATTAACTGATCTAAACGTTCTGACTCTAACTCTATTCTAGCTAAAGATGTATCAATATTTTGTTTATTTTGTTGAGCAAGTCCAATTGCTAGTTGCAATCGAGCAAGCGGAGTTCTAAGTTCATGAGAAACATCATGAAGGAGAGACTGACGATCAGAAAGTAATATATTAAGTTGCTCAACCATCATATCAAAATCTTTACCTAATTCGCTAAGTTCGTCACGCCTAGGTTTTAGTTTATTGAATAATCTGACAGAAAGATCTCCCTGAGATACCTTGAAAAAACCTTGCCTTAATAACCTCATCGGTCTAGTTAAATTCCATGCTAGAAAGAGGCTAAAAACAAGTCCAACACATATGCCCATTAATACAATGGGCAATGGCATGTTGAACAATGCCTTTTTAACATGATCCTCTTTATCCTCTTTAAATGAAACAGAATAAAGAGTTCCGTCAGGAGCGACAGTCATGCGTTGATAAGCATATGTAGGTGTTTCTAATTCATCGGTTAAAATATTAACTTGATCATTCAATGGAGAAACTAATTTTATTGACAGTAACGTTCTTTCTCGCTCAGGTAAATGTGCTATGAAATTAAGCGTTTCATCTTCACCAGCTACATGTAATAACTGGGCAATCATATCGACTTTCGTAGGCATATGATTGAGAAATCTTTGATTTTTATTTTCTACATAAATAGAAAATGCAATCCAAGTCAATTGGAAGGTAAGATAAAAGATTACCCCAAACGTGATAAGTATTTTCCAGAATAATCGATGATTCATGTCAAGCCTATTTGTTTGTTAACGAATACGGTAACCGACGGCTCTAATCGTCTCTATTGTCACATCATTTTGTGCAACTTGATGTAATTTTTGGCGAATATTGCTGATATGGACATCAACACTACGATCATAAAGTTCTCTTGCTCGACCAAGCCCAATTTCAGATAATTCTTCTTTAGTTACTACTCGCTCGCTATGTTTCACTAATAAAACTAATAAATTAAACTCGGTTGATGTCAAATCAATTACTTGTCCATTCCACGTACAAAGCCGTTGAGGTAGATCTAACATTAAACCATTAAAATGGTATTTTTTATCATCAACCATTTCGACCGAACGTTCATCAAAACGTCGTAAAACTGCACGTAATCTTGCTAATAATTCACGCGGATAACATGGTTTTGGAATGTAATCATCAGCACCTAATTCCAAACCCAAAACGCGATCAATATTATCACCCTTAGCAGTTAACATAATAACAGGCATATTACATTGTTGACGGATGCTTTTCAGGACATCAATACCATTAATATCTGGTAACATCACGTCTAAGATTGCTGCACGATATTTACCTGATAGCGCTTCATCAATACCATCTTTACCTAAATAAACACTTTTGATATTAAAACCTTCATTAGTCAAATATTCGCTAAGCATTTGTGATAATTCAATATCATCATCTATTAATAAAATATTTATCATAATCGCAATCGCCATTGTTATCTAATTATAGGTTTTCACATTATTGCAATAATAAAAAAAAAGTCAGGTTCTTTTACTAAAATATTACATATTTTAAACTATTCCTGATTATTTAATTCACTATTAAATAATGTAAAAAGGTTTAAGACATAACTATATGTATTAATATATTTTTTCACAATAACCACCATAACCATTATGCTACTTTCTAATGGTTATAAGTAGGTATTATTCAAATCTTAATTAAGATAGACTAAAATAGTCAGTTTACTTAACACTAAATGTTCCATCATTTAACATTACTAAAGTTAATATGGAGATAAAAAATAGAACAACAAGTAATCTGGCAACAATTAATTCAATTGGTAAAACATGATGTTTTACCTGCAGTTGGTTGTACAGAGCCCATATCTTTAGCTTTGGTTGCAGCTATTGCGATGCAACATAGTAGCAACAAACATTGAAAAAATTGATGCTTATGTTTCGCCTAATTTAATAAAAAATGGTAAGGTGGTAACTGTGCCAGGTACTGGTATGGTTGGATTACCTGTTGCTGCTGCCATTGGCGCAATCGGTGGTTGGGTATTATGAGCCTATTGATATGGCTATTTGTAGTATGATTCGTGATTTATCTGGTATTATTTGTGATGGTGCTTCAAGCAGTTGCGTAATGAAAGTATCAACTTCAGTGTCTTCTGGATTTAAAGCAGTATTAATGGCATTAAGCCAAATTAGAGTGATAGATAAAGAAGGAAGGAATTGTTTTTTGATAGCGTGGAAACATCAATCAATAATCTTGGTACCATTGTAGTCAAAGCATGAATATTTGCTTTATGATAAAATATTAGGCTTTTAGCGATTTTAATATAAGCAATCAGCATATTTTTAAAAAAATTACTGGACAATGTTATTTTTTATGCGTAATATTTCGTCCTGATTCTATGGTGGCTATAGCTCAGTTGGTAGAGCCCTGGATTGTGATTCCAGTTGTCGTGGGTTCGAATCCCATTAGCCACCCCATTTTATTAAATAGAAAAGCTAACGGCGAGTAGCGCAGCTTGGTAGCGCAACTGGTTTGGGACCAGTGGGTCGGAGGTTCGAATCCTCTCTCGCCGACCATTTTTAAATAAAAAGCTCGTTCATTTAGTTGAGATTTTTTGTTTCAAAATAGACTATTTTTTTCATCTGTTTGTTCCAATATGCACAACGAAGTGATCCAACTAAGAAGAAAGTGTTGAGAACATATAACTTATTATAAATAAGTTGACTAATAATCCAATTATTTCAAAAAATAAAATACTGATTATTAATCATTGTGTTATGATAATTTGTTTTTCCGTTCGTTATTGTGGTTGTTTTGTCTTTTTAATATATAACGGCATGTTATTATATTCCTACCTACAAAAATTATTCTTATCTTACTTGTTTTATGGTGATATTTTGTTTTAATAGATAAAAATATCTCTTTATATAACCTCTATTTATTGGGAATAAATTATGAAAAATGTTGGTTTTGTAGGATGGCGTGGAATGGTGGGTTCTGTTCTTATGCAACGTATGGTTGAAGAACATGATTTTGATTATATCAATCCTGTATTCTTTTCTACTTCTCAAGCAGGTCAAGCAGCTCCTATCTTCGGTGGTAAAACAGGTACATTACAAAGTGCAGATAATATTGATGCATTAAGGGCATTAGATATTGTTGTGACTTGCCAAGGTGGGGATTATACCTCTGAAATTTACTCTAAACTACGTGCAACTGGCTGGCAAGGTTATTGGATTGATGCAGCATCGACTTTACGCATGGCAGATGACGCAATTATCGTGCTTGATCCAGTCAACAAAGCTAATATTGATACTGCGTTAGATAAAGGCATTAAAACCTTTGTAGGCGGTAATTGTACTGTGAGTTTAATGTTAATGTCTCTTGGTGGTTTATTTGCTGAAAACCTTATTGATTGGATTTCCGTTTCAACTTATCAAGCTGCTTCTGGTGGTGGCGCACGTCATATGCGTGAATTGCTCACCCAAATGGGGATGCTAAATGCTGAGGTGGCAAAAGAGTTACAAGATCCCCATTCTTCTATTTTAGATATTGAGAGAAAAGTGACCCAAAAAATGCGTGATGGTAGTTTACCAACTGATAATTTCGGTGTGCCATTAGCAGGAAGTTTAATTCCTTGGATCGATAAAGCGCTAGATAATGGACAAAGTAAAGAAGAGTGGAAAGGGCAAGCCGAAACCAATAAAATTTTAGGTACCAATCAAGTTATTCCGGTTGATGGGCTTTGTATTCGTATTGGAGCACTACGTTGTCATAGCCAAGCTTTTACCATTAAATTGAAAAAAGATATCAGCGTTCCTGAAATTGAAAAACTGCTTGCAGTTCATAATGATTGGGTAAAAGTCGTGCCGAATGATCGTGATCTTTCGATGCGTGAACTTACCCCTGCAGCAGTAACAGGCACTTTAACAACACCTGTTGGGCGCTTACGTAAATTGAATATGGGCAAAGATTACCTTTCAGCTTTTACTGTTGGTGACCAATTATTATGGGGGGCGGCTGAACCATTACGTAGAATGTTATGCATTTTGGCCTAATTAAAAATAAAATATAAAAAACCGATTTATCGGTTTTTTATAACAATAGATTATGGTTCTTTATCATTCAACAATGCCACTAATAGTGATCCATTAAATAAAGCTTGCTGCACTAATGCAAATGCGCCAATTGCTGAGCTATCGTTAAGGGAAGAACAAGTGATAGTCAGGTTTTTCCGTAATCCCTCTAAACTTTGAGCATTTAATGCACTATTAACAGCAGTTAATAGTATTTCGGGCGACTTGGTAAGTTCTCCTGCTAACACAATTCGTTGAGGGTTAAAGATGTTAACCATAATTGCAACTGCTCTACCAAGATTTTCACCTGCATCCTTAACTAACTTAATAGCTAGTTCATCGCCTTGATTAGCATACTGACAGATATGATATATATCACAGTTTTCTAATGTTAACTTTGATGCATAACCTTGCTCAATCATCTGTTTAGCTCGGTATTCAATTGCTTTATTTACAACTCGGTTTTCCAAGCAGCCGAAGTTACCACAATGGCAACGTTCACCTAATGTATCTACTTGAATGTGCCCAACTTCACAAGCGCTTTGATTGTGGTTTGTAAGCAACTGTTGATTAACGATAACACCAGAGCCTACCCCGCGATGTACACGGATTAAAATAGAATCATCGACATGTTGTGTTGAACCAAAATAACTTTCAGCTAATGCTAGACTTTGAATATCATTTCCTACAAAAATAGATACATTGAATTCCTTTTGCAGTATCTCGCCTAAAGCCCATTCTTCTACTTGAATATGTGGGGTGTATCGGACAATGCCATTAACTGAGTCAATCAAGCCTGGGAGTATAATAGATATTGCAACTAAATATTTTATTTTTTTGCTGTTTACCTGAATAAATTCTTTAATCAATGCAATTAGATATTCTTGAACTTGTTGTTGAGTAAAATTGATAAGTGAGCATCTTTTTGATGTAAGGCATTTAGCCCCTAAATCAAAAAGCTCTATTGTGACGTGGGATCGACTTAATTGTACGGCAATTGCTTGGTAATGTCCAAACTTAGCTTCGATTGAAACTGCAGGTCGCCCCCCCGTTGATTGTTGTGCATCAACTTCTTTAATTAATTTTTTTTTAAGAAGTTGACGGGTTATTTTGGTAATGCTTGCAGGAGCTAATTGGCTGATTTCGGCCAATTGAATACGAGAAACAGGTGCTTGCTGAACAATCAAACGGTAAATCATTGCATAATTTAGCTGTTTGATTAATTCAGCGTTGCCAACTAAGTTCAGATAATTAAATTTCATATATTACTCAATATTTTTCATTAACTATCTGATATTCTAGCGACTCACTTCTCCATTAACAACAGTTTTGATTATTGTAAAGTCACGATTAAATACAACAAGGTTTGCAATTTTACCCTCACTAATACTACCAAGATCTTTATCCACACCGATTGCTTTGGCAGGATATAGCGTTGCCATTCTTAACGCTTCATCTAGTGCAATACCGACATATTCAACTGTGTTTTTTACGGCTTCAATCATGGTTAATGATGAACCACCCAATGTGCCATTTTCATCAACACAGCGACCATCTTTATAATAAATGGTTTTACCTGCAAATACTCCCGACTCTAAATTAGAAGCGGCAAGTAGCATAGCGTCAGTAACTAAAATTAAATGATCTTGTTTTATTTTGTGACTATTGCGAATATTTGCCCAACTAACATGTTGACCATCAGCAATGATACCAACATAAACTTCTGGTTCATCATAAATTGCGCCAACTACACCAGGCTCTCGCCCTGAAATATAAGGCATAGCATTAAATAGATGCGTTCCTAAACGAATGCCATCATTAAAGCCACGACGGCAGTCATCATAATGACCATTTGAATGACCAACCGAAACATGAATGCCTGCATTAACCAATTGCTTGATGAAATGGCTTTCAACTCTTTCTGGCGCTAAGGTAATGATTTTAATTACATCAGCATTTTCGCAAAGGAAATTAATCATTTCTTTTGACGGCTGTCGAATAATATTTTCGTCATGAATTCCTTTTTTTTCAGGGCTGATATAAGGTCCTTCAAGATGCAATCCAAGTGCTTGATTAGGATGCGTAGCTAAGTATTCACGCATCACTTCAACTGCCTTTATCATAAATTCATCAGTTGATGTAATTAATGTAGGCAAATAGCTAGTACAGCCAGAAATAAGATTTGTGGCCTGCATGGCTTCTAATGTTTCAACGCTCAGTGCATCAAACGTTTCATTAAATTGCACACCACCACAACCATTAACTTGGATATCAATAAATCCAGGTGCAACAAGTGCACCTTGTAAATTTTCAATTTTGATATCTGTAGGTAATTCGTTTTGTTTACAGACTTTTGTAATTTTATCTCCATCAATAATAACAGCGTGGTTATCAAGGATCTCATAGCCTGTATAAAAACGGCAATTTGTTAATGCATACATTGAATTATCCTTTATAAAACGGTCACTTTAAGATTATCAGCTTCCATTTGTTTAAAATATTTTAGTGTTTTCACTTTAAGATCATCAGTACTTGGTTCATCACAAACAATAATTGATGCAGGATGCATTTGTAGTGCAGTGACAGTCCAAAGGTGATTAACAGATCCTTCAACACCAGCTTGTAATGCTAAACTTTTGTTATGACCACAAACTAATAAAATAACTTCCTGTGCATCCATTAAAGTTGCAACACCAATGGTTAACGCATGTTTTGGTACTTGATTCACATCATTATCAAAAAAGCGAGAATTAGCAATGCGTGTATCTTCAGTTAATGTTTTGATGCGTGTACGTGAACAAAGTGAAGATCCTGGTTCATTAAAAGCGATATGTCCATCTTGACCTACCCCCCCAACAAAGATATTAATTTTGCCGTAAGCTTTGATCTTGGCTTCATATTGACGGCACTCTTGATCAATATCTGGCGCATTACCATTTAATATATGGATATTGTTTTTATCAATATCAATATGATTGAAAAAATTTTCGTACATAAATGTGTGGTAGCTTTGTGGATGCTCTTCTGGAATACCAACATATTCATCCATATTAAAGGTTACAACATGTTTAAAGCTGACGTTACCTGCTTTATATTGTTTAATCAATTGTTGATACATAACTAATGGTGAACTACCTGTTGGCAGCCCCAATAAAAATGGACGATCTGCGGTAGGTTTAAACTCATTAATTTTATTAACAATGCGCTGTGCAACCCAGGCACCGACTTCTTGTGCATTTTCTAAGGGAATAAGTCTCATGTGCTGTTACCTCTTGTGATATCATTATAAACTTTTTTCTTGAAATAAAATATGTTGTCTTTATTTTACTATATTAAACTAATTAATCAAAAAAAATGGTGATTTAAATCACAAAAAAAGAATAATTAATTTGCGAAGTAAAATAAATAATATAGAGTGGAATAATAATACTTAATTATCATCACTTAAAGATGTAAAATTTTATTACTTTTTATTATATACCCCTAATAACTATATGAGGTTAAACTTATGGGAATTTTAGCTTATATGCAACGTATCGGGCGTTCATTGATGGTACCTGTGGCAGTTCTACCAGCTGCTGCAATACTACTGGGGATTGGTCAATGGGTTAGTCATATAGGGTGGATTAGTCATGTAAATTTGTTTGGACTTATGGAATGGGATGCTAGTATTGTTGCTAAATTTTTAGTGACATCTGGTAGTGCGATTCTAAGTAATATGCCAATACTTTTTGCTATTGGTGTTGCTTATGGAATGTCTAAAGATAAAGATGGTGCTGCAGCACTTTCTGGTTTAGTGGGCTTTTTAATTATAACTACCTTATTATCACCAAAATCGATTGCTTTCTTTCAGGGAATAGATACAGAGACCGTTAAAGATTGGCAAAAACTAGTACCACCAGCATTTAATAGTATCAATAACCAATTTATTGGTATTCTTGTTGGTATTATTGCAGCTGAACTTTATAATCGCTTTAGTCAGGTTGAATTACATAAGGCGCTATCTTTCTTTAGTGGAAAAAGATTGGTACCAATTGTTGTTTCAGTTGTCATGCTGTTAGTTTCAGCTGTTTTATATTTTATTTGGCCAACTATTTATGATGCGCTAGTTGCTTTTGGTAAATATATTAAAGAATTAGGATCTTTGGGTGCTGGCATTTATGGATTCTTTAACCGCTTACTTATTCCTGTTGGTTTACATCATGCTTTAAATTCAGTATTTTGGTTTGATGTGGCTGGAATTAACGATATCCCTTATTTCTTAGGCGGACAAACTTCTATTGATGCAGGTAATGCTGTTATAGGTATTACAGGTCGTTACCAAGCTGGATTCTTCCCTGTTATGATGTTTGGTTTGCCTGGTGCAGCATTAGCTATGTACCATACGGCTAAAAAAGGCAATAAAGATAAAACTGCATCAATCATGTTTGCAGCCTCTATTGCTGCATTTTTTACTGGTATTACTGAACCACTAGAATTTGCTTTTATGTTTGTTGCTCCTGTACTTTATTTTTTACATGCGGTTTTAGCGGGCATCTCACTTTATATTGCAGCAGCAATGCAATGGATATGTGGGTTTGGTTTTAGCGCAGGTTTAATTGATATGGTACTTCAATCTGGTAATCCGCTTGCGGTCCATTGGTATATGTTAATCCTTCAAGGTCTAGCATTCTTTGTGGTCTACTATGTGGTATTCCGTTTTGTAATTGTGAAATTCAACCTTAAAACCCCAGGCCGTGAAGATGAAGATACGACTGTTTCGTCAACTGAAAGTACCCAGAAAAAACAAGTCATTGGGGATACATCTAAACTTGCTGAACAATATCTAGCGGTTGTTGGTGGGAAAGAAAACCTTACTAACATTGACTCTTGTATTACACGTTTGCGTTTAGGTGTAAATGATTCAGAATTGGTTGATGAACAAGCAGCTAAAGCACTTGGCGCGATGGCTGTGATTAAACTCGGTAAAACAGGTGTGCAAATTATTGTAGGCACTCAGGCCGAAAAAATTGCCGATGAGATGAAAAAACTTGTTTAGTCAATTAGTATAAAATAAGAACCAAATTAAATAAAACTAATATAACAATCCACTCTATTTAAATAAGCAAAAAATAGAGTGGTTTATTTATTTGATTTAACTTTACAGATTCCTTTGCTTTATTTATAAACGCTCCAGTATATTTTTCATTAAAAACAAACAAATAAAAATTCCAATAAAATCAATACCTTTCCTGACCGATTTTTTTAGATATAAGCTTGTTATTGTGGTATAAAGTTTTGCTTTCAATATAAAATTAGAATCGCAAAATCACATCTTTAGTTGTTAATAGTTGATTTAATAACTGGGTATTAATGACTTTACTCGGGATGTTTCTACTTATTTGGATTAAGTTTCTTGATTTAAGTGAGGATTCACAGGCATATACATCATCAATATCATAAAGTTCAAGCATGTTTAATGTTGCAATATAATCTCGCATTAGAATGCGATCAGGTTGTTGATTTGGTAATAAGTGAAAAACACCATCATCAATAAAAAAAACAGAAATGTGGTTAATGACTGATATGGCCAATGCTATATCAAGAGCTTCTCGGCCTTTGGCATTTCCGTGAGGTGGTGAGCTAATAATAATTGCTAATTTTTTCATCTCAGTATCTTAAGTTAAAACTGAATAGTTCGATCTGTTGTTGCAATTGATTCGCTTAGTTCTCCAAGGCCCGTTAAATGAAAATAATCTGCGAGATTATTTTTAATAACGCCACGCCTCTGAGCGGCAGCAACACAAACAGTTAAAGTTAAAGGGTATGTTTTTGCTAATTCCTGCCATGCAGAGATTAAATCAAATTCATCATTAGCGGGATCAGTATAACTGTTGCCATTATAAACACCATCAGCATAAAAAAAGATATTTTTAATGGTATGGGGAGTCTGTGACAGTAAAACTTGTGCAAATTGATATGCACAATAAGCAGATTGGGTCCCATAAGCAGGACCCATAACAACAAGAGTATAACTCAATGAATCAATCAAGTTAGTTAACTTGTTGTTCTTGATTTTGAGCTGGCTCTTGATTTTTATCATTTTTATCCCCATCAATGCCAAGCAATTCAACTTCAAAAATTAAAGTTGATGCAGGTTGGATTCCAGCTTTACCTTCTTGACCTGGAAGACTTTGGTCATCATAAGCTAAATCAGGTGGTACAACAAGTTTGATTTTTCCACCAATTCCGATCAACTGAATTCCTTCTGTCCAACCTTTGATAACAGCATTTAGTGGAAATGTTGCTGGTTCACCTCGATCATAAGAACTATCGAATTTACGTCCGTCAGTTAAAGTTCCTGTATAATGAACAATAACTGTATCTTGAGCTGTTGGATGACGATCAGAACCTTCTTGAATGATTTGATAAAGTAACCCTGATTTTGTTTGTTTTACTCCATCTTGTTTAGCAAATTCTGCACGGAATTTCTCACCAGATGCTGTATTTTCAGTTTTTTCTTTTTCAAAACGCTCTTTGCTTTCTTTTTGGATTCTTTTACCAAATTCATCTAAGATGGTTTTCACTTCATCTTTTGAAAGTTGAGAGGCATCTCGGAAAGTTTCATTAAAGCCACTGATTAAATATTCTTGGTCTGGTTTAATTTCATTTTGTTCTAAATTTGACTTCATGTATGTTGCAAATGATGAACCTAATGCATATGCTTCTTTTTGTGCATTAGTTGAAATTGTTACTTTATTTGATGAATTTTTCTCATCACAACCAGCTAATGTTAATACAATTACGCTGCTTACTAACGTCATTTTAATCAATGATTTCATTCTACTTCTCCAGATTATAAACTTTTTGGGTAATTATCTTAGTTATTATATCTGATTTGATATAAGATAATAAGGGGTTACAAATCATTTATTTTATAAATTTATAGTAATCCATTGATAATATATTAAGGAAAGCATCTTTTGCAATTTAAATCATCCTTGAGTGAAAGTGGTATCCTCAGTTATAATGTTAAAAATTTATAGTAATAATGTATAAGGATAGCTATTTTGACTACCGAACTTAATACCCTTGATGTTGAAGAAATCATCAGCCTGTTACCTCATCGTTATCCGTTTTTAATGGTTGATAGAGTTCTTAGTTACGAGAAAGGTAAAACACTAAAAGCGATAAAAAATGTTACTGTGAATGAGCCATTTTTTCAGGGGCACTTTCCAAATAAACCCATTTTCCCTGGTGTTTTGATTTTAGAAGCAATGGCTCAAGCGACTGGGATATTGGCTTTCAAAAGTATTGAAGAGCTATCACCAGGTCAACTTTATTATTTTGCTTCCATTGATAAAGCACGTTTTAAACGCCCTGTAGTACCAGGAGATCAGCTTATGCTCGATGTTGAATATATTAAAGAACGTCGTGGTATTGCATTATTCCATGGTGTTGCAACTGTCGATGGTAAGTTAGTTTGTGAAGCTGAAATGATGTGTGCCCGTAAATAATCGTTTTTTAGCATTTCCCCCAAAAACAGTATTAAGGAATAATTATGGCAATGGAGATACATCCAAGCTCAGTGATTGAAAAGGGAGCAAAAATTGGCGATAACGTCAGAATTGGTCCGTTTTGCTTTATTGGTGAGAATGTTGAAATTGGTGACGGTACTTTTTTAAAATCACACGTTGTTATCAATGGTCACACAAAAATTGGTAAAGATAACCAAATCTATCAATTTGTTTCGATTGGTGAGGTAAACCAAGATTTAAAATATCGTGGAGAGCCAACACGCACTGAAATTGGCGATCGTAATATGATTCGTGAAAGCGTAACTATTCACCGTGGCACTATTCAAGGTGGTGAATTAACGCGAATTGGTAGTGATAATTTATTGATGATTAATGCACATGTTGCTCACGATTGTCATATTGGTGATCATTGTATTTTAGCAAATAATGCCACTTTAGGTGGGCATGTTCAATTAGATGATTATGTAATTATTGGCGGAATGACAGCCGTTCATCAATTTTGTGTGATCGGATCACATGTTATGGTTGGTGGTTGTTCAGGTGTTGCTCAGGATGTTCCACCTTATGTTATTGCCCAAGGTAATCATGCAACACCTCATGGCGTAAATTATGAAGGCTTAAAACGTAGAGGGTTTAGCAAAGATGCTTTGCAGGCGATTCGCAATAGTTATAAAATCCTTTATCGAAATGGCTTATCGTTTGAAGAGGCAAAAGTTGAAATTGAAACCATTGCCAAGCAACACTCTGAAATCCAATTGTTTATTGACTTTTTTGCCCGTTCAACGCGTGGCATCATCCGTTAATGGCTAATGAAACAGTAGTCATTGCATTAGTCGCAGGAGAAGCCTCGGGCGATATTCTTGGCGCAGGATTGATTCGTGCGCTAAAAAATTACCATTCTAATATTGAATTTGTAGGTATAGCGGGTCCGAAAATGCAAGCCGAAGGCTGTAAAGCTTGGTACGAAATGGATGAATTATCGGTCATGGGAATTGTTGAAGTATTGGGTCGATTACGCCGTATTTTATCTATTCGCCGAGATATCACTAAACGCCTAGTTAAACTCAAACCCGATATATTTATTGGTGTTGATGCTCCCGATTTTAATCTTTCCCTAGAAGGAAAATTAAAGCAAGCTGGCATTAAAACGATTCATTATGTTAGTCCATCTGTTTGGGCTTGGAAGCAAAAACGCGTTTTCAAAATTAAGCGTAATACTAATCTTATTTTAGCCTTTTTACCTTTTGAAAAAGTCTTTTATGATAAGTTTGATGTTCCTTGTCGCTTTATTGGGCATAAGATGGCGGATGATATTCCTTTAAATCCAGATCAAACAACTATGCGTCAACAATTAGGTGTTCCCTTAAATAGCCTTTGTTTATCATTATTACCAGGTAGCCGTCATGCTGAAGTGACATTATTATCAGCACCTTTTTTAAAAGCAGCAAAGCTATTGCGAAAGCGTTATCCTAATATACATATTCTAGTGCCTTTAGTTAATGCTAAAAGACAAAAAGAATTTGAACAAATCAAAGCTCAAGTTGCACCAGAACTTAAAATACAGTTACTACATGGTCAAGCCCGTGAAGCGATGATTGCAAGTAATGCAGCAATCTTAGCATCGGGGACTGTGGCATTAGAATGTATGTTAGCTAAGTGTCCAATGGTAGTTGGGTACAAAATGAAAGCATTCACTTTTTGGTTAGCTAAAAAATTAATTAAAACGCCTTATGTGTCTTTACCTAATATTTTAGCCGGTAAAGAGATTGTACCTGAATTGTTGCAACAAGATTGCACACCAGAAAATATCGCCAACTGTATTATCCCTTTTTTAGAAGGGGATAATTCAGTATTGAAAGACACCTTTCTATCTTTGCATAAACAAATCCGTTGTAATGCTGATGAACAAGCTGCACAAGCTGTATTGGATGTTTTAAATAAATGATATCCTAATGATAATGTTAGAGGATTTACCTTGTTGTTAGAATTTACTTACCCCGATGCTACATTAATTGCTGGTGTCGACGAAGTTGGACGAGGTCCACTTTGTGGCGATGTTGTTACGGCTGCAGTTATTTTAGATCCTAACAAGCCCATTAAAGGCTTAACTGATTCTAAAAAACTAACCAAAAAAAAACGAGAACATCTATTTGATATTATCAAACAAGATGCTTTAGCTTGGAGTGTTGCAAGAGCATCTGTGGACGAAATTGATAAATTAAATATATTACATGCTTCCATGCTTGCTATGCAGCGAGCTGTATCTAAATTACCTATTAACCCCGATTTTGTATTAGTTGACGGCAATCGTTGCCCCGATTTTGGTATACAAACACAAGCTGTAGTTAAAGGCGATTTATTAGTGCCAGAAATCAGTGCTGCGTCTATTTTAGCTAAAGTTACACGCGATCGTGAAATGGTTGAGCTTGATAAATTATATCCACAGTATGGACTTGCTAAACACAAAGGTTATCCAACTAAAGCGCATTTAGCTGCAATAAAGGAACATGGTATTAATCATTTATACCGTAAAAGTTTTGGACCAGTTAAGAGTTTAACATTATTTTAATTCACCATTGTTTATCAAGCGTTGTCAGCAATTGTGAGTTAAAAATAGAAACTGGTAAAATGACCATTTCTTGATAAGGAATTTTGTTTCCATTTCACGGCAGACGATGAAAGATTAAAATCTTTGATGGTTTGTAATTGGCCAATTTTCAATTTAAGTGCCTTATCATAAATTATTTTCCAAACTAATTGCTTTAATTTAGCAATTTCGCTATTAGGGTCTGTTGATCTTTTGTGTTCATATATTAATCAATAATACATTGGTAGCCACATAAGTATAAATGCCAGCAATAACATGCAGGCATAATTGCTTTCTAATTTATCATATCTTTTTGATATTGAACGATACTGCTTAATTATGTCAAACGTATTTTTAATTAAATGGCGATATTTATACATATATCAATCCATGCTATTAACAGAAAGGTGGATTTTAGTTGAGTTTCCTCCATAGTTTTTTCCTATCTGTTCTTAATGCTGAGTTGGTGAATTTTGAGCTATGTTGATGCGCTCACATAATAGAATCATCGAGGAAAGCCCATTCGAGATTAGCTATACTTAATAATTTTTTGATAATATATTAATATGCCTTTTCTAGACCATAAATTAAAACGTCTATAGACTGTATTCCATTAACCAAATATAGTTGATTAATTTCGCCAAGGAATACCCGTTCTCATTCGGAATCGTATTCCTTCAAATGTCATTATGCCATTTAAAAAATTACCATCAAAGATAACCTCCCCATTCATTATTACTCGTTAATGGCTATCTTACTTATAAAATTGATACTAGAATAGCAACTAGATTTATTAATAACGATCAGCGATAATCTTAACCCAATCTTACTAATAATTAGTGTTGTTATGTTTACCATTTATCATTCAAATCAAGTCGATTTACTCAAAACATTATTAAGTGAATTGATGCGCAGGCAACCATTAGATGATGTATTTATACCTGATGTTGTTATGGTGCAAAGTCAAGGCATGGCACAATGGTTGCAAATTGCGTTAGCGGATGAACTTGGTATCGTGGCTAATGTTGATTTTCTTTTTCCAACTCAGTTTATTTGGCAACTTTATCAAGTCTTGTTACCAGAGGCGCCAATTGAAAATAGCTTCAATGTTGAATCAATGAGTTGGCGTTTGTATTATTTGTTACCTCAAGTTATTAAACAACCTGAGTTTAGCGCGCTTAAACATTATCTTGATATTGATAAGCAAGATAAAAAACGGTATCAGCTTGCAACGCGTATTGCACGATTATTTGACCAATATTTAGTTTACCGTCCAGATTGGCTAGCAAAATGGGAGGCAAACCAGACTGTTGCCGAATTGAAGCATCATTCTGATGAAAGGTGGCAAGCGGAGTTGTGGCGAAAACTAATATCAATTAGCCAACCTTATCATCGAGCTAATATTTATCAACAAATGCTTGAAATGTTATTAAATAATAACTTTGAACGTTCACGTTTAGATGCGTTACCTAACCGTATTTTTATATTTGGTATTACTTCTCTTCCTCCTATTTATCTTTCGCTACTTTCAGCACTTGGCCAACATATTGATGTCCATTTAATGTTTAATAATCCGTGTAAATGGTATTGGGGCGATATTGCTGAAAAACAGTTGTCAGATATATTAAATACACCCGATAAAATACCCAATCCTCTGTTAACCTCATGGGGAAAACTTGGGCGTGATAATCTATTTTTGTTACAAGAATTTAATAATAAGCAAGATATTGAAGCGTTTGCCGATCAGGATCGTTCTTGTCTATTACATGCTATTCAGCAAGATATTTTAGAACTGTATCAAACCGATTTTGATAATAAAACTTTTGCCGTAACAGATAAGTCGATTTCGTTTCATGCCTGCCATAGTGAACAACGTGAAGTTGAGGTATTGTATGACTACCTGCTATCGGTTTTTGATGCCGATCCTACGCTGGAGTTGCGCGATTGCATAGTTATGGTATCAGATATTGATAAGTATGTTCCTTATATTCGAGCCGTCTTTGGTAATGCTGTTGAAAAGCGCTATTTACCTTTTACTATTTCAGATCAAAAAGCACGAAATATCGATCCTATCGTTCAAGGCTTTTTTGCCATTTTAAATTTTCCAAATAGTCGATTTACAGCAGAAGAACTATTTAATTTACTTGAAATCCCTGCTATTGCCGAAAAATTCGCTATTAACGAATCTCAATTAACCTTGTTGCGAACTTGGATTGTTGAGTCAGGCATTCGTTTTGGACTTGATAGTGCACATAGTTGGTTATTTGGGCTTGAGCGGTTATTACTCGGTTACACGATGAACAGTGAACAAGGCGGTTGGCAACAAATATTACCTTATGATGGTGCAACAGGTTTAGATGCCGAATTAATAGGCCAATTAGCCGAATTTATTAAAGTTGTAAGTAAGTGGTTTGCTATCTTAAATGAAGAAAAACCGCTAATTAATTGGCAACCTTGTTGCCTTGAATTAATCAATGACTTTTTTGTAAGTAATGTTCAACGTGAATCCATTTTATTGATGATCGAAGAAGAATGGCAAGAACTGATTAATAGTGGATTATCGGCTTGTTATACAGATAATATTTCTATCACTATTCTACATGATGCTATGCAATCACGCTTAGAGCAAAATCATTTAGCGCATCGTTTTTTAGTTGGTAAGATAAATTTTTGTACCATGATGCCAATGCGTTCTATTCCATTTAAAGTTGTTTGTTTACTTGGTATGAATGACGGCGATTATCCAAGAACGTCTCTTCCACTTGATTTTGATTTAATCGCACAACATCCAAGACGAGGGGATCGTAGCCGTCGTACAGATGATCGTTACCTTTTTTTAGAAGCAATTTTATCTGCGCAAAAACAGTTGTATATCAGTTATATTGGTCGCGATATGAAAGATAATAGTGAACGTTATCCTTCTATACTTGTTGATGAGTTTTGGGAATATATTGGCCAATATTATGGCAAGGCTAAAAATGATACAGATGGCACTACGAATAGCACTACAAATAGCTTAGATTTTTTACATGTAAACCATACACGCACACCGTTTAACCCCCAAAATTTTTTACAAGAACCCAAAAGCTATGCCGATGAGTGGTTACCTGCAGCATTGCAACAGGGTGAAAGTCAGTTATTTATTAGTAAAATACCAATTATTAGTGTAGATAATATTAATCTCGATGAATTAAAACGATTTTACCAGCACTCTATTAGGCTATTTTTACAGAAACGGTTTAATTTTTATATAAATTATCTGGATGATACCTTACCAGATGCTGAAAACTTTAATCTTGATAGCTTAAAGCGCTATCAATTAAACTTACAGATTTTAAATGAATTAATTGCCAATAGATCGCAACAATCAGATGATTTCTATCAACGATTAGCGTTAACAGGTGACTTACCAGATGGTGCGTTTGGTGAAATTATTTATGATAATCAACTTGAATCACTGCAACCTTTGGCCAATAAAGTTGACCAAGAACGTTTAGTTATGACAACGCAAGAAGTTAATTTAACCATTTCATCTAATGATCAACATTACCAATTACAAGGTTGGTTAACTCACATTCAAGATGATGGTATATTGACATGGCGACCGTCAAAGCTTTCGATTCGCGATGGTATTTCGTTGTGGATTGATCATTTGATTTATTGCATTTTAAATCCTGATAAAATTGATAGTCAAAGTCGTATGTATGGTCGGGACGATAATGAATGGCGATTTTCACATTTAAATGCAGATCTGTCCTTAACTATATTAACTAATTTAGTTGAAGGCTATTTGCAGGGGATCAATGAACCATTATTAATGCCATTAAAAAGTTCGTGGAGTTGGTTAATTACAGCTTATGATAAAAAAACAGGTCAGATTATCGCTAGTGAAAGAGCTATCAATCAACTTTTAAATTCATGGCAAGGCGGATTTAACCAATCCGCCGAGTGTGACAGTTATTATACTCGTCTTTATCCTGAGTTAACCGATACACTGATTGAACAAATTATATTTACTGCTGAGCGATTTTTATTGCCAATTTTATTACATCAAACAACGGCAGAATAAGAGGCATTAGCATTATGTTTATTGATACACATTGTCATTTTGATTTTCCACCTTTTAGTGATTTTCTTGCTGATTCAATAAATAAGATTCGCCAAGCGAATATCGTTGGGTTAATTATACCCGCAGTTAGTGCTAACTATTTTGATGCTGTTTTACAACTTACGAATAAATACCATGAACTTTATGCCGCTTTGGGGTTGCATCCTATCTATCAACATACTATGGCTGATTTAGAACTATTAACCAATATTGTTAAAACAAAACCTAAAAAATTAGTTGCCATTGGTGAAATCGGGCTCGATCGCTACGATTTAAGTATCGATTGGCAACAACAATTATTATTTTTTAGGTCGCAATTAACAATTGCCAAACAGTTTGATTTGCCCGTTTTAATACATTCACGCAAAGCGCACGATATTATGTACCGTGAATTACACAAGGCCAACTTATCTTGTTGTGGCGTAATACATGGTTTTTCAGGTAGTTATCAACAAGCCATGCAATTTGTTAAGCTGGGTTATTATATTGGTGTAGGTGGCGTAATTAGTTATGAACGTGCGAATAAAACTCGCAATACAATTGCTCAATTACCACTTAGCAGCCTAGTACTTGAAACAGATGCGCCCGACATGCCATTAAGTGGGCGTCAAGGTCAAGCAAATCGCCCTGAATATATCACTGAGGTTTTTAAAATATTGACACAATTACGCACTGAATCACCAGAACACATACTTAACACAATTTTAACAAATACCTTGACGCTATTTAGTGGAATCAATAGAATAAAAATTTAACAAGCAACTAAAATAAATTTACTATTATTATGAAGTTATTTTAGTAAACCAACGACAGTAGGTTTATATGGCTAGACAATTGAATCAACTATTTGCTCAATCTATTTCTTCCCTCACCCGATTATTTCCTTTGTGGGCAGTTTTGTGTGCGGTTATGGCCTATTTTTCTCCTGATACTTTTACACCTATACGTCCCTATACATCACAATTACTCATGTTTGTGATGTTCACCATGGGAGTTACATTAAGTATTGATGATTTTAAACGTGTAGTCACCAAACCTAAAGCGGTGGTTATTTGTACTTTGTTACATTATATTGTTATGCCGTTAACTGCTCTAATTTTATCAAAACTGTTTACAATGAGACCAGAACTATTGGTTGGCATGGTGTTAGTTGGAAGCGTAGCTAGCGGAACAGCATCAAATGTGATGATTTATCTTGCCAAAGGTGATGTTGCATTGTCTGTTACAATTTCATCTGTTTCGACACTTGTGGGGGTAGTTATAACACCACTGATAACACTACTATTAGTTGGAACAACAGTTGAAGTCCCTGTTTGGGGAATGCTTGTACATATTGTACAGATTGTACTAATACCGATTATATTAGGATTAATTGTTCACCATTTCTTAAATGCTATTGTTAAAAAATGTGAGCAATTTTTACCAATTTTATCAATGATTTGTATTTTATTAATTATTTGTATTGTAGTAGCAGGTAGCCATACTCAAATTGGCCAAGTGGGGGGCACTGTTATCTTTGCAGTTGTGATTCATAATGCGTTAGGATTGCTTGGTGGTTACTGGGGAGGACGTTTATTTGGTTTTGATGAATCAACCTGCAGAACCATGTCACTTGAAGTAGGAATGCAAAACTCTGCCCTTGCAGCTACTTTAGGCACTACCTACTTTTCAGCTTTATCAGCTCTACCTGCTGCAGTATTTTCTGTTTGGCACAATATTTCAGGTTCATTACTGGCTGGTTATTGGCAAGGTAAACCAGTAAAGAATAAGAAAAAATCCAATCATTAACAAATAATATTGTAAAATAGCATTCATCAGCTCTCTTTCTTAATCAACTCTAAGTAAGAGAGCTTAATTTTCTGAGCTTATATCCAACCGCTCCACTAGCATTTAAATTAATTTTAGGCCAAATTAAAATGAATAGCGAATTACAGTTATCACCGTTTGTCTATCGCATATTACCGTGGATTGCGGCGTTTGCATTCTTTATGCAATCACTTGATACCTCGATATTAAATACAGCCCTCCCCACTATGGCTAACGACCTCAATGAGTCCCCATTAAATATGCAATCAGCCGTGATAAGTTATGCTTTGACCCTTGCATTATTTATTCCTGTTAGTGGTTTTTTATCAGATAAATTTGGCACTAGAAATATTTTTGTCATGGCCGTTTCACTATTCACACTGGGTTCATTACTTTGCGCTTTATCTAATTCATTAATTTTTTTAGATATATCACGAGTGATCCAAGGTGTTGGTGGCTCGATGATGGTGCCTATATCACGTTTAGTATTGATAAAATCTTTTAAGCGTAGTGATTTTTTAGCTGCGTTAAATACAGCCACGATTCCTGGATTAATTGGTCCCGTTTTAGGACCAGTATTGGGAGGATATCTAGTTGATATGGTAAGTTGGCACTGGGTGTTTTTTATTAATTTACCCATTGGTATTTTAGGTATAATAATTAGTTGGAAATACATGCCTAACTTAAAAGGCCAACACATGCCTTTTGATCTATTAGGCTTTATATTTATTGTTATTAGCTTTATTAGCGCCACTTTGAGTGTAGAGATTTTAAACCAAAATCAGACATATTATTGTCCATTACTACTTGCGACAATTAGTCTACTTTTTTTATTTATTTATCGTGAATATGCAAAAAAGAAACAAACTCCATTATTCCCACTATCGCTATTTAAAATCCGTACGTTCAAAATAGGAATTATCGGAAATTTAATTTGCCGATTAGGTATATCAGGAGTGCCTTTTCTTATTCCACTATTATTACAAGTGGGATTTGGTTATTCAGCTATTTTTGCCGGCATTATGTTGATGCCAATGGCCATTGCTTCAATTTGTACTCGAATCTTTATTCCACGTATTTTAGCACGTTTAGGTTACCGTTTCGTACTAGTTACTAATACAATTTTAGCTGGCATAATGATTATTTTAATGTCCGTATTAAATTTATCGACACCACTTATTCTTATCAGTTTATTGCTATTTTGTATCGGTGGAATCAACTCCATGCAATACACGGCCATGAATAGCATAACCTTAGCTAATCTAGAAAACGACAATACAAGTAGTGGCAATAGCTTAATGGCAGTAAATCAACAATTAGCAATTAGTTTTGGTACCGGATTGGGTGCTGTTTTATTACGCTTAATTAGCACCACAACAAGTACTATTCACTCATTTCAGTTAACATTTGTTATACTTGGTATGATTACCGTTTTATCAAGCATTATTTTTGCACAATTAAAAAAAGAAGACGGACAAAATCTAACCAATCATCAGCAAGAAATAAGGAGATAAATCTATGTTCCAGTACCAAATCATCCCAGTTACAGCTTTCCAAGAAAATTGTAGCATCATTTGGTGCGATCAAACCATGGAAGGTGCATTTATTGATCCCGGAGGTGAACCCGAACTGCTTATAAAAGCGGTTGAAAAGCTAGGCGTTAATATTAAGCAGATTTTATTAACCCATGGACATTTGGATCATGTCGGTGCTGCAACTATATTGGCTAAACATTATGATGTGAAGATTATTGGACCAAGCCAAGAAGATGAATTTCTATTAACAAGTTTACCACAACAAAGTACACAATTCGGTTTTCCTTATACTGATAGCTTTTTGCCTGATCGTTGGTTAAAAGAAGGTGAGCAGATTCAAGTTGGTAATATTAGCCTTGATGTACTTTTTTGCCCGGGTCACACTCCGGGACATATTGTTTTTATTAACCATT
The DNA here is from genome assembly GCF_001690345.1 of Gilliamella sp. Gris3-2. Classification (NCBI taxonomy): domain Bacteria; kingdom Pseudomonadati; phylum Pseudomonadota; class Gammaproteobacteria; order Orbales; family Orbaceae; genus Gilliamella; species Gilliamella sp. Gris3-2. The sequence goes on along the minus strand of NZ_LZHB01000005.1, from coordinate 13,370 downwards.
TGGATAAGCTGGCTTTTGTCGGCGATGTATTATTTAAAAGTAGTATAGGAAGAACTGATTTTCCACGAGGCAACCATGCCGATTTAATTTCATCAATCACTAATAAATTATTACCACTTGGGGATGACTTTATTTTTGTACCAGGCCACGGACCTATGTCTAGTTTTGGTCATGAACGAGTTAGTAATCCTTACTTAGTTTAAGTAACAAATTATTTTAATTATCACACTCTTTATTTTAGAGTGTGATAAAAATATCCTATATCCCACTCCAATGTAAACAAATTAAAAACAAAAAAGTTTACAACAATAATAATTGCGCTATTATAGTTCTACTATTTATATAAAAGGTAGAAAATAATGAAACTTCAACCGACTTCGTATTATCCAACATTTATCACTACACTTGTAAATTTATCTTCTTGGCAACGTAAATTATTAACCACAACAAGTGCAGCATTACTTTTAGGATTAGCCGCTAACATTAGTATTCCAACTTACCCTGTTCCATTTACATTACAATCATTGGCTGTATTGTTAATTGGTGCTTTTTTAGGTCGTAAACTAGGTGCATTAGCAATAATCCAATACCTTATTTTAGGTGCAATTGGGTTACCGCTATTTGCCAATGGCAGTGGTGGAATTATGGCGTTAGCATCACCATCTTCAGGTTACTTATATGGCTATGTATTTAGTGCCTATTTAGCAGGGTTTGCAGCAGAAAGAGGTTATGATCGTCACTTTATTTTAGGTTTAATTGCATTCGCTTGTGCGCATCAATTGTTATTTGTATTTGGCGTTGTCTATTTAATGGGCTATTTACACATCACGCTAATTGATGCTTTAAAAGTGGGTTATCTGCCATTTGTTGGTGTGGATGCGCTTAAATTTATTATTGCAACTTGTGTAATGTTTTCGCTATGGCGCTATCGTGCTAAAAAACAATAATATCCAATGTGGAGATATTATCTTCCAAAGCCTAAAAAAAAATAATGCTTTTAATGGCGCTGTAAGCCTTTCAGGTGCATTGTCAAAGATAGATGAAATAGCCAAAAGTATTAATCATGTTGGCTTATATATTGGAAATAATACCGTTATTGAAGCAACGCAAAACTATGGCGTGATTGAACAATCGTTTACTAATTTTATTTGTGCAGCTAAGCACAATATCATTGGTAGAATCCATGATTTAGTTGTTATTCAAAATGCATTAAGACGGGTAAAGAAATGCTTGGGTTCACCTTACAATCACAGCTTTCATCCCAATGCAGATGGGTTTTATTGCAGTGAACTAATTACTTATGCCTTTAAAACTGAGCAAGGTAATGATTATTTCGCATTATATCCAATGAATTTTAAAGATTTAGCGACAAATGAGATTTTATCTTATTGGGTTGATTATTATCGCGATCTAAATCAGATTATTCCACAACATGAACTAGGATCGCACCCACAGCAATTACTTAGACAGCGCCATTTATTCAAGACAATCCTAACACTTGAATGATAATAAAAGGAGGAAATTTTACACAAAAAAACATTTAAAATAATTTAACTATTGACATAGCGTCATTAAATCTATAATATGCGCGCTACATTTCGGTTCCTCCATAGTTCAGTCGGTAGAACGGCGGACTGTTAATCCGTATGTCACAGGTTCAAGTCCTGTTGGAGGAGCCAATATACCAAATCTAATAAATTATATAGATGCTCCAAGTACTTTTTACAAAAATTTTTATTCTATTAATATCAGAAGTTCATACTGTATTTGTAAACGAATTCAACACCGAAGTATAACAGAATAAAAATTAGCTATAGTTTTATCAAGCTTAAACAATTCTAAAGATTTTGTTAGATATATATTTAATTCATATAGTTAACGTATTATCTATATCTAACGTGGACTTTTGCGTATATATTTAAGACTCGCTTTGCCATCAGGCATAAAATAAGTCCCATACTTAACTAGTCCACCTTCTTTAAAATGACAAATAAGTTCATAACCAAGCACCATTGAATCACTGCTTTCTTCTGCAATATTAACCTTAATTGATGCAAGTCTTGGTTCATAAAGAAGCAGTGTTTTCTCAATGGCTCTCATTAAAACATAAGCCGATGACGGTAAAGCTTGAAAGATCGTTGACATATCGGGTAATCCATAATCTGGCATGTGTTTTACAGTACCTGCTCGGCTATTTAAAATACGTTCAATATTATCCATTACACTGATAATTGTCTGTTCATTTTCACTTACATCTTCAAGGGCTATGCCTGATTCAAAATAACCATAAAGTTGGTCGTATAATGAAGCACTCATTTATTTTTCTTCCACCAATTTTATTGTGTATTGACTTGCGATTATTTGACGTGGTTGAGTAATGTTTAAGTCTCCGCGTTTTAATACTAGTCGCCAGCTATTATCTTTTAAGTCTGGTTCTTTATAAAGCGCAGCAATACCTACCGCCTTAGCCTTCTTATCAAATGAAACATCAATAGAAATAGCGGTATCTGGCTTTAATACTATTTCTTTACTTTCAATCAATGAATCTTTTAGTTCATCGCTATCTTGATCAACTAACTCTTGATAAGCAACAGAATTAAAAACGTCAGCTTCTTTTAATTGATAAATTCGAATCACAACTGGCGAGGATCTCCCTTCATCATCCATATTTAACTCAGCTCTTGCTGTAATATCTAGATGCAAAGTTCTTACATCCCATTTAAAAATAGAGTTGCTCAAATCAGTCGCTTTTTCTGAGACACTTTGCGCAATACCGCATCCTGTTAGATACATAGTTAATAAGATAGTAATGAATATATTAATTATTTTCATATTTATTTCCTTTCTTTATATTATGCTGCATAACTAATGCCGTAATAGCAACCTAAATTTACAGCGACTTCATCTTGAAGAGGTTCACCATCTACTGTTTTTTTAGTAAATGATGCAGTTTGCCCTAATCGGCTATTTTTAGATACCAATTGACTACGAGGTAAAAATTGGCGCTGAATATAGAGCGTCATTTTGGCATCCACTTGATATCCCAGATAAGCGCGTAATAGAGCCAATAAGTCATAGTATAATTGCCCACCAGGTAGTAAATCTGCAATCTGGCTTTCATGTTGTGGAGTAATTGCAATATGGACGGTTTGATTACATTCTCTAAAGCGAGATCCTAATATAGCACCACCATCTAAAGCAGCTTGTTCATGCCGTTTTCCCCCCAACTGTGCGGGGTTATCAATTGATTGCCAAACAGGATGAAACTCACTTACAACAACTTTTGCATCATTGACTAACACTCGCACTAACCCAACTATACCTTCGGCTGTACGTGTTTTTTGTGTAATTAAACCTAATAATGCTAAAAAACGAGATAGTGGTGTACCAATTTGTTTACTCGTTCCTTCAATACCAAATCCCGTTAATCCAAGTAAACATAGTGATATCGGATCTTTTCCGCCATCTAAAAAGCTTGCTGGATAATGATATTTCAACCAAATCCGATAAAATTGGGTTATTATTCGATGGTTAAATATATCTAAAAAGTCGGTCATGGTTTGATAGTTTTCTTCACGGCGAATAATATTATCAAGTAAGCCGAGTGGTAATGCAGCATCAACACCATACAACCCTAAAAATCGAGTTCTAACTGTAGTTGGCCGATTAATATAAGGCGCTCTCTCTATATATTTTAATTCACTTGCCGGAAAAGACATATCGATAGATGGAGCAAAACGCAAAGGATCCGCTGTTGGGGTTTCGTGTTTACCCAACACAGGACCATCTGCATAAATTTGTTCAATTAACTGACAAAAACGATAAAAATTCATTTTTGGCAGGTTCTTTTCAAGAGCCTGCATTAAAGGACTGCTTTCGATGCTTTGCTGTGATTCCATACAATTTTATTTCCTGTTGGTAAAACTATAATCGCTAATTGCGTAAATAAGTTAACATCGGCATATAATGCAAAAAATTGGTGTAACAACTCACCAAAAAGCATCACATCACCATCACCTGTAAATTGGTAACTATTAATTGTCACCTCAATTTCTATACCGCGTTGCAACATCCCTTTTTCAATACGTTTGATCATTCGATGAGAAACTTCTACTATTCCCTCTAAACGGCGGCGATTTAATTCGTTATCAGTCCAATCATATAAAGCAAGTGTTCCACGCAACACTTCCGCATTCATTAATGACAGATAATTAGGTGCTAAATGCGATAGCACCCGCCAATAAAAGCGATCTTCTGTTGGTGGATAACAAGGTAACGTTGGAGAGCATAAATTTCTCACTTTTGCGATAAAATTTTGCGAATGACACAGCTCATGAATTCGAGCATTGCGTAATGCTTTACGAGGTAACATGCCATTAGTACCAGTGATGCGTAATGATAAAGTTTCTGGTTCAAGCTCATCCTCTTTATCCCAAATCTTACCACCCAAAATCAACCAAGTATCATGTAAACCCGATGCACCTTTACGAACTCGAGTATGATAATACCTTTCTGGAGCATCATGCCGTAACATACCACCTCGATGTTTAAAGCTCGTAAAAGGGACATAGTGGTAACGTCCATTACGAGTGATAGATTCAACATGCTCAACAGAATGAACCTCTACATGTCCACTTTGACGCAATAATGGACGAAGTAAATATTCACTTTCTAATTGGTTAACAACAATAGGATCAGCTTCCATATCGAATAAATTAATGGCTGGTACACAATGCAAACGAATATTGCTATGGTCAAAAGGCATATCACTTGGCCAAGTTTGGTTAAGCAATAGTTCTATATCAATGTAATCACATTGTTCCGGAATAGCATGTTTCTCTAACCCATGCAAATCAACAAACATAAATTTTTCACGAAATGCAAAATACTCTAATAATAGTTGATACCCAGCAAAAGCATTATCAGGTTTTAGCCACAAACGCTCATCGTCACCAAAACCGACTGGGGTTATTTTACCTTGCAAATTTATGCGTTTTTCAGGTTGGGTTGCATAACGCAAGTATATTGAAGCTACCTGCTGTGTTAACGCATAATATAACGCTGATGCAATCGGTCCATCTGCATTTAAATATAATCGTAGTTGGGACAAGTCAAGTAGTTTAAGATCAGCTAACTCACCAAAACGGAGACGAAGAGTAATCATGCTTCGACCATCATAATTGATACCTATTTTTGCTTGACTGATTTTTATTGGTTGTAGTGTCACTGCTTGTGTCGTACGATATGGGCACTGAGTACCTGCCTGACCAAGTGGTTCTGTCTGTACTTGTAATCCTTTGGGAATCACTTCTGGGCAAGATAATGTCATATAATTTGGCGTTAATTCAATAATAGACAATGACGGAATTAACCGCAAATAGTGTGGCCAAAGTAGGCTTACTAAACTTTCAGTAAGTTCAGGTAAATCATCATCAATTTTTTGGCGTAGCCGCCCAGTTAAAAAAGCAAAGCCTTCAAATAATCGCTCCACATAAGGATCACGATCACCAACGCGATCTAAATTCAGTTGACTTGCTCTATCAGGATGAATTTTCGAAAATTCTTTTCCTGCATCTCGCAAGTAACGCATTTCTGATTCATAATAACGTAAAATTAAATCATCCATCGTTTATCTCTTTATTCTTTATATTATTTAGTCAGATTATTTTTTATTGTTGATAAAATTACATCACACTTAATGCCCTTGCTGGATCTAGATGAATTAGCTCTTGTTGTAATAACTCAACTAACTCTAACAAATGTGGCTTGATTATCTCTTTAGATTTCGTTTTTTGCTTGATTAATCGCAATAAACATCGCTTAACCTCAAACACCAATTCTTGCTCCCACTGTGATAATGTCAAGGATTGTTGTTGATTATTCAAACCAATAAATAGCTTTAATGCAATATCTTGCTTGCCAAGTTGCTCTGCAACTCTTGCCTGTGTATATTGCAATAAAAAGCGTTGTTTAGGGGAACGTAACAATGGCAAGTTTTGTAGCCAATAAAACGCTTTTTCTAAACTTTCGGCATGAGCTAGTTCTAAAGCTTGTTTTTCAATTTCATTCCAATCATCATCAGCAGATACTGCAATGGGTTGCATACTGTCACCTTCATCTAAATGATGAATACGCGCATTATTTGCAATCCAATCTAATGTTTCATCATCAGCGAATGGCATACCATTTTCAAAAAAGAGGTGCTCAACACCATTTAACCGCTCTAACATCAACCCAATATCTGTTAAATAAATATCCGCCCATGATTGATAAGGCTGTCCCATTTTTTGTAACGACATTACCGTTGCCCGTTGCAAATCTAACCAAAAATGATTAGCGCTTTCCATAAAAGCAGCTTCAACACGTTCAAAAAGCTCTGACCATTGTTGTTGAAGAATTAAACGGCTAATATGCTGTTTAAGCTCTGTTCTTGGGGCTGGTAATCGTGTTTTTCCCCGATGATCAGCAGGAGGTAAATCAATAATCGTATCCCATCTTAGCACCCTTAAAAAGCGACCAGCGGCAAGATAACCATCAGACTTTTCACGCAAAAAAGTCGCCATTTTACGGGCCAGATCGAGCAAATCACGTTGAGAACCAATCTTCATTCCAGTTATATTTTTAGGCGAATCTAATTGCGAAGAAGGTTCTGGGGCTACCGGAGTGGCTTGCGCAACATTGGGCGTTTTAGCAGGTTGACTTATACCACTATTAAAAAAGTGAACTAATGCTGATAAATCGGGCGAATCAATAGGTTGATTAGGATCATCACTAACAAAAAGTTTTTGGCAACTATGATCAATTTGATTTAACGCAACAATAATACGCGTCAAGCAAAGTTCAGGTATAGGACGTAATTGAGTAAGTTGATCAACAAATTTTGCATTAGCAAGCCATTCTACCGCATTTTTACGAATATTATGCCGTGAAGGGTAAATTGATGAACCGAATTTATTCAGTAACCCAGCTAACAGCTCAACGCCATCAGCAAAGCCATCCGCACCATCTACATATAAGCGTGCCAAACAATAATAAGTTGCAACACGAATATCTTTACTATTTTGTTTTAATATCGTTTCACTTTCAGTAATAATCAGTGGGTAATTAACCCCAGACAATTTTGCGATCTCTTCTTTAATTTCTTGGAATGTGTCGTGATAGGTTAAATCCTCTCCTGTAGGCTTGTCTGGTGTAATGGGTTGCAACCAGTCATTCCAACGTTGGTTTAACTCCCTTGTCATAGATTGACTAGGGGTTTGTTGCCCTAAAAAACGGCTTAATAATTGGCTAAACATAATAATAATCCAATATTTTAATTAATTGTTATTCAAATACCGTTTTCGGTAAAGTAAAATTACGTAACTTCAATAATGTTAACGGACCACCCCCTAACTGAGTACGTAAAATAAATCTTAATTTACGTTGATCTGGCGCTTTCCAAACAATTTCATAACGGCTTGAATCCAACGGTTTGACAGAAGCTGAACCAAGTAAACGGATCCACGCCCAATCACCACTATAGTATTTATAAAGCCGCAATCCTGACGTATCACTACTCCAGCTTAGCTGTGAATAAGGTGAGTATCCATCGCCTGGCCAATTAAAGCGTTTCCAAGTAGGAGACTGATTAAAATACTCCAGCTTTTGCTTATTAACCACCAATTCTGTCCGAGTAATTTTGCTACCACTACGAGGCATGATATCAAATGATAAAGCGACATCCCCGGTTGTGAGCAGTTCTGCTGATAATTCATTAAATAATTTTAGCGCATCAAGAAACTTAGGTGAAAAATTAAGACCTTGAGCATTGACTGAATTGATAACCCAACTTCCACCTTTCTTTTCCAATACTCCATTTAGCTCACTGGTGATAAAACTATCAATAATTCCTGTATCGGCACGTAAAAAACGGGCTAGCTCAGCCAATGATGCTTCGTTGTCAGTATTTTTAAAAGGATAGCGACCAGCAAAAGATTTTTCCCATTGACTAACAATGTAATTTTGCCAAACCTCATTAAAACTATTGGCCGCTGGCGCTAACACCACTTGCCATGATTGTTCTAGCGGTCGTTTAAATAAGCTATAACCAAATCCAGACCACTCTTCACCTAAATTAGCGGCAATTAAGTTTCCATAATCTCGTGTTTCGGTTAAATCAATCGAAGTACCTTTAAAAACACTTTTCGCCAATCCTTGCATCATCGCTTGGGGATCGGCACTATTGGCTATATTTTGTAATTTTAAACGAACTTGAGTAATGCGTAACAAATAGGTCTGCAAAGAAAGTCCATTCGTATTGTTATTATTAAGCAAACTGGTAACAGGTAAAAATGTTGCTGTTAATGGCCCAGAGGCCTCGTTATTTATCGGCAACCCTGTTTTTGATTTATTTCCAATCAACTCTTGGGCAGAACGAATTAAATTATCGGATAAACCATCACCTGAATAAGCAACTTCAGACTGATACTTAACCACGTTGATTAAAGCAATTAAAGGAGACTGGCGAGTATCAGCCAGTAATGTAAGTTGCTCAATAACATCTGAAACATTATTAGATGAATGCCACTGAATTGTATTTAAAAAGTTTAACCATGCAGCACTATATTCACTAAAATAACGGTCGGTTAGTTGTTTTTTTAACGTATCAGGAGAAATTGAAGCAGTTAAATCATTTTCTCCATCACTCAATACCCAATCAATTTGTTCTTTTCGATATTTTGCCACCTCAGCAATTTCATCTTTAATAGTATTATCCCAAGCTTTGCGGGTATAAACGCCAGGAATCTCGGTATCCGTTGAAAATAGCACTTGACTGTCTAACCCTTCCAGTAACTGATTCATATTTTGATTTGCATAATGCTGGCTAGCTCGTTGAATCATCTCTTGATAAAGTGTATTAACAGCATTTTGTACACCAATTTTATTAATTAAAATTTGTCTAACGTCTTTAACTAAACGAGTATCATTACTTTGTGCCCAATCAGGATGTAAATTAAGCATCTGTCCCCAAAAACGAACCAAATCAGGCATAAGTCGTTGCCAATCTCCATCACTCACACCTTCTGGCGCTCGCCATTTAGTTGTAGCAAACTGGCTTAAATAAAGCCCATCACTCTTATCTGGGTGTCCCATCATTAAATAAGCTTTTAATACATCATATGCAGAATCGACTAATTTTTCCCGACGAGAATCGCCTGGTGGTAATTCAGTTAATAAGTTCAAATAATCGGTCATGATATTATGAAATGGCGTAGCAATATTACGTGAATTTGTTGCACGATAGGTAAGCCACATTCTTTTAAGTACCTCATCATTATGATTTAAGCCAAACCGATTAAATAAAGGTGCACCATGTTGTTGACGATAAAGTAACTGCTCTAAATGCTGTTGTAACTGATGTTGTATTTGCAACCGTGAAGTATAATCTTGTTTAATGGAATCATCGGCTTGCTTAACAAGTTCAAAACTATCATCAATAAGCGATGCATTTCGAAAATACGAAGTACACAGCGCTATACATATTACGCCCATAAGTGAAAGTAGTGCATAACAAGACCAAATATCCCATTGGATCCCCATGCGTCGCCCCATTTGCGAATTAGCATCATCTCGAATTGATTGCCATGTCGGAGTTATGGCTAAAGAATGCTCAAAAATAGGCATATTTTCATCATTTGACTTTGATTGAGGAGGAGCAAAAAATAGTCCTCGAACATGAGGAGAATAAGGAAAAGCAATTAGAGAGGTTAAATAACGTCTAATATTCGTAATATCGCGCTTAACTAAATTCTGACTTAATTTGAGCAAAAACGAATAACAAGTATTATCTTTAAGCTGTCTTACGCCACGTTGACTACACTCTTTTGCTAATTGATTAAGAGATACAACAACCGATTCCATGTCATCTTGTTTTAACTTAGTGAAAAGCACCCCAACACTCTGTTCTATCCGCCCTGTTTGTGACCATTCACTCGACTGCCCTGCAACTAAATAAAGCGGTGCAGACCATTTTAAAACTTTATTACGAGCTTGTAGCTTTAATACCGCCTTTTCAAGCAATAATTGTTGTTGGCGGTTATTATCAAGATAATGCTTAGGTACAACCCAAATAACTGCATCAAGCGGTTTGCTAAAAAATGGTAAAATACGCGAGAAGTATTTTTTTAAGGTTTCTAACCATTGTGTATTTGGCTCATCTTGAATATCGCCACCGTACACTATGAGCGTATTATCAGACAATTGCCATTGATCTTGTGACAAATTAGGTAACAAATGCTCAACGTCAGAGTGATGACCCAAAACTAAACATTTACAAACTTTATAACGCCAAAAAAAGCCATAACGTGTTTGAATAAATTTTACTATTTCTGTAAATGAATCTGTTTCTTCATTATTTTTCTTTATTTTACTGTCAATATCAATATTAGTTTTATCAAATATCCTAAAATTGGAATTTACCACTTTACTTAACAATAAAAAAACAATGTCATGTAAATGAGATAATAATAAAGCAATAGATAATACTACCAAAACAGCAATGATTTTATCACTCTTTGTAATAAGGAATGAAAAGCTATTTTGCCAAATGCAAGCTATAACAATCAATGCAATAATTAATAATAATATTATCCATATAATCTTAAACTTTTTCATTTTTTCTATTTCTCTTTTCACTTTCTTGCAAATATGACACAACCGAAGCGGTAAGTGGTGTTTTACCTACCATGATCAATTGTTTATCTTTTTTCATAGATACATTTTCAATGGCTAATACTAATGCCAACCAATACGAACAATAACCAGCATAACCAATTGAATTATCGATATTAAAATAATTTTTTGCTTCAAACTGAATTTGATTAAAGTAGTGCATAATTTCATTTTTAAAATCTGTCGAAATACCGCTATACCAAACCCCGCCATACTGGTTATCATCGGCACTACTCCACAATAAAGCATGTTCAATAGTTTGCGTGAATTCCGTTTTTTGTTCACTGCGATAAACTTTTATTAATGGCGAATTAGCAGTAGGAAAAAATGGCGCTCTATTTACGTTTTCCCCTGCTAGAACTAGCATTGACGCAAACTCACCTTCGTCTTTAATTGGAGCAGAAAACAGATGTGTATTAATCACCAAAAGCAACTCATCATCATGAGCACTATTGTCTAACCATGTTTCTATAAATGTGGATGAATGGCTGGGCTCTTCAATTTCAAAGCTAGCAGGATGACAAATTCTTTTTCCCAATGTTTCCATCCATAATGCCTTTATTTTATCGTTTGAAATTTCAGCATCAATAAATAACCTAACATGCAAATTTGATTGTGTTAACACGGCTGCAAATTTAGCTTTGTATTCTTTTTTAAAACGGGTAAAAATGACTTTTAAACGCTCATTAATGCGTTCCGATGTCATACCATCAATCACAGATAAAGTCGTGTGGGGAGTAATAATGCCACTATTAGGGTGTAATTTACTTGTAATAAGAAAATCATTATTAACAATAGCGGCGGCATTTCCTGCATCACCTTGTTCACTAATAAGTGAAAACCCTAAAACATATAACCCTCTTTGTCCATAATTAATCAATTTTTGTTTACGCTTTTCTATGCATAAATTCCACTGTTCAATATAAGCTAGACGATTACCATAGAGATAAACACCATATAAAAATATAAACAGCCAAGAAACAACAGGGAAAGCAAACAGGCCTGAAATAAAGAGGATATCTGATATGTCATAAAAAAAACTGAGTGTAACTGTAATGATACAACCAAGCAAAATAAACACGATAAGCAAAACACCCCAGAACCAAAAATTCATTTTTTTAGCATCAGACAACGGAGCTGGCAGTAATGTTAAATCGATAGACATTAACTTTTTCCTACCTCGGATATTGATGAGATTAAAGAACAACCACAACTGCTTTTATGACCATCTAAAGCGACTTGCTTACCTTGATCGGAAAAAGTTGATTCGCCCTCAATAATAGGATTAATTCCATGGCCTTTTATTGGACAACTGACTAAATCCCCCACTCGAGCAACGGGTTTGCCTAAAACTGTCATTGTCGATGAAGCAGTAATGACTTTTCCGCCATGATCTGTCAAATCCCCTAACCGAATGACTCCGCGTAATTTACTCATTTTTCATTTCCCTTATTAGGTTATATTGTTTAGTGTATTTCAATCTAATTTATAAAAATATTAATTTTTTTATTACAAATTAATTAAATAAACCATATTTAATATCGAATGATATAAATTGGTTAATCACAAATAAACCGGCTGCTTATTTTGTTTACAAAAAAATCTAATGGTTAGCAATAACCCCATGATTTACATTTATAAAACATATCCGCCACTCTGGCCGCCCGTCAAACGTAGCTCACCATCAGGCCCAAAACTGTAATAATGTACGCCTATAGTGCTCTCCCCCAATACGGCTTCCTCTAAACCGCCATAGCCAGGATACAAGCTATAAATATCCTTATTTTTTATCCAGTTTGGCACGTTTTCCATATGGTAATAAAAAGTCACCATTCTCATCCCTTGCATTTGATCATCAACCTCATCAATTTTTTCAACCACCACTTTTCCAAAGCAGAAATTTGTTGCACTCCATTTTTTACCAAGATATTTACGTCCTTCATCCGTTAAATTATAGCGGTATAGTGGCTTGTCGCCATCGTGACCGACCAGCTCTTCGGTAAATAATCCCTCTTTGGCATAAAGGGAGAGTTTTAAGTTAAGTCTTTTATTTTGCTTAATTTTGTCATAGGGGTCTTTAGGATCTATTTCACCTTCAAGGTAATGAATTGTATAGGGGTACATATTTGCATACAGATCCCCCACAGCGAGGCAAACTGCTCTATTGCCGGTAGGGTTAATACGATCATTTTCTTCCTGTATGCGGTCTTTATAAAGGTAATTATTACAACTTTTTAGTAAAAATATAATTAGTGCGCTACTGATGAGTACTGCAATGATGGTTAGTTTTTTTGTCATGATTATTGCCTATTAATAACCCCATGATTTACCTTTATAAAACATATCCGCCACTCTGGCCGCCCGTCAAACGTAGCTCACCATCAGGCCCAAAACTGTAATAATGTACGCCTATAGTGCTCTCCCCCAATACGGCTTCCTCTAAACCGCCATAGCCAGGATACAAGCTATAAATATCCTTATTTTTTATCCAGTTTGGCACGTTTTCCATATGGTAATAAAAAGTCACCATTCTCATCCCTTGCATTTGATCATCAACCTCATCAATTTTTTCAACCACCACTTTTCCAAAGCAGAAATTTGTTGCACTCCATTTTTTACCAAGATATTTACGTCCTTCATCCGTTAAATTATAGCGGTAT
>NZ_LZHB01000004.1:0-17870 GCF_001690345.1 Gilliamella sp. Gris3-2 | reverse complement strand
CTATCAACAACCATACTTTTTAGCAAAAAATAGATAAAAACATTTCTAGACAATAATTTACATTTTTACAGTTATCAAAGCCTGATGAATATAATGAATTCATTATAAAATTACTTTCATTTAAAAATATAGTTATAGATAATTTATTTATTTATTTATTTATTTTTTACTGAAACGTATAGTTACCTGAAAGTTTTTGCCAAAAATTATCTTATAAAAAAATAAAAATGCCGTTAGTTTGAGCTAACGGCATTTTATTAAGTATATAAATGACTTATTATTACTATTTCTTCTTCGCCTTAGCATTTGGTAAATCAGTGACTGAGCCTTCATAAATTTCAGAGGCTAAGCCAATTGATTCATGCAATGTTGGGTGAGCATGAATTGTTAATGCGATATCTTCGGCATCACAACCCATTTCGACAGCTAAGGTGATTTCACCAAGTAATTCACCACCATTTGCACCAACAACCGCACCACCTAATAGGCGATTATCTGCTTTATTGAAGATCAGTTTTGTCATCCCTTCAGAGCAATCAGAAGCAATAGCTCGTCCTGAAGCTGCCCATGGGAAGATTGATACTTCATAATCAATACCTTTCTCTTTCGCTTCTTTTTCAGTTAAACCAACCCAAGCAACTTCAGGTTCAGTATAAGCGATAGAAGGAATGGTTTTTGGATCAAAGAAGTGTTTTTTACCTGCAATTACTTCTGCTGCCACATGACCTTCGTGTACGCCTTTGTGCGCAAGCATTGGTTGACCAACAATATCTCCAATTGCATAGATATGCGGAACATTGGTACGCATCTGTTTATCGACTTCGATAAATCCACGGTCAGTAACATTAACGCCTGCTTTTTCCGCACTAATTAATTTACCATTTGGTGTACGACCAATAGCCACTAATACCGCATCATAAGTATGAGTTTCGGTGCTGCCGTCTTTCTTTTCCATGGTAACATAAATTGCATCATGTTTTGCTTCAACGGTAGTAACTTTAGTTTCCAATCGTAAAGTGAATTTCTTTTGGATCTGCTTAGTAAAGACTTTAATTACATCTTTATCAGCAGCCGGAATCACTTGATCAAACATTTCAACTACATCGACTTCTGAACCAAGTGCATGGTATACAGTACCCATTTCAAGACCTATAATTCCACCACCCATTAATAATAATTTTTTAGGAATGGTGGTTAAGGCTAAGGCATCTGTAGAATCCCAAATACGAGGATCATCATGTGGAATAAAAGGCAACTTGATTGGACGAGAGCCCGCTGCAATAATTGCATTATCAAAGGTGATCTTAGTGATTCCTTTTGATGAAGTTACCTCCATTGTATGACTACCAGTAAACTGTGCTTCACCTTGAATCACATTGACTTTGCGCATTTTGGCCATACCAGCTAGTCCATTAGTCAGTTGACTAATAACTTTTTCTTTCCAGCCACGCACTTTGTCTAATTCAAGTCTAGGTGTACCAAAATGGATACCATGTTCGGTTAATGATTTTGCTTCATCCATTACTTTAGCAACATGAAGTAATGCTTTTGATGGAATACAGCCTACATTTAAACAAACACCACCAAGTGTTGAATAACGTTCAACAAGGGTAACTTCTAGTCCAAGGTCGGCAGCACGGAACGCAGCGGAATAACCCGCTGGTCCTGCTCCTAAAACCACAACTTGTGTTTTAACATCTTGACTCATAATTTGATCTCCTTAATTACATCACTAAACGACGTAAGTCGGATAAGACGTTGACAATATGGCTTAAGAAGCGTGCACCATCAGCACCATCAATAACTCGGTGATCGAATGATAATGATAATGGCAACATTAGCCGTGGTGTAAACTCTTTGCCATTCCAAACTGGTTTCATGCTAGAGCGAGATACACCTAAAATACCAACTTCTGGCGCATTAACAATTGGTGTAAACGAGGTTGTACCAATGCCACCAAGGCTAGAAATAGTGAAACATCCACCTTGCATATCGCTACCTGTCAATTTACCTTCACGTGCCTTTTTAGAAATTGCCGCAAGCTCACGAGAAAGTTCAACAATACCCTTTTTATCAACATCTTTAAATACTGGTACTACAAGACCATTTGGTGTATCGACAGCAACGCCAATATTAATGTATTTTTTGATAATTAAGGTTTGGGCATCTTCAGATAATGAGCTATTAAAGCGTGGATACGCTGTTAATGCACTTGCTACCGCTTTCATGATAAACACAAGTGGCGTGATCTTAAGATCAAGTTTTTTCTTATCTGCTTCTGCATTTTGTTGCTTACGGAATGCTTCTAAATCAGTAATATCTGTTTCATCAAATTCTGTCACATGCGGAATCATTACCCAGTTACGGTGTAAATTTGCACCTGATACTTTTTGAATTTTAGTTAATGGTAGACTTTCAACTTCACCAAATTTGCTAAAATCAACTTTAGGCCATGGTAATAGACCAGGTAATGCACCACCTGTAGCGCCACTTTCAATTTGTTTAACAGCATTTTTTACGTAAGTTTGAATGTCTTCACGTAAAATACGGTTTTTAGGACCTGTAGCAGTAACTTTTGCTAAATTTACCCCAAATTCACGTGCTAAACGACGTACAGATGGTGTTGCATGAGCATAAGCATCGTTTTCAACAAACTCATTGCTTGATGAAGCAGGCGCTGATTTTGCAGCAACTGGTGCTGGCGTTGGCTCAGGTGCTGCTTTTTCAGCAACAGGCGCTGAAGCTGCTGGAGCTGCTTGAGTAACTGGAGCTGCACTAGATGTGGTTTCAAATTCCATGATTTTGGAACCTGTTTTCACTTTATCACCCACTTTTATCGTGATACTTTTAACCGTACCAGCAATGGTTGCTGGTACTTCCATTGAGGCTTTATCACCCTCAACGGTAATTAATGAATCATCAACAGATATAGTATCACCTACTTTTACCAAAATTTCCGTTACTTCGACTTCATCACCACCAATATCTGGAACTTTTACATCTACAATTTGGCTAGTTGCAGTTGGTGTTACTTCAACTTTTGGTGCTTCTTGTGCTGTAACTTTAGCTGGAGCGGCAGTTTCGCCACCTTGCCCATCAAAGACCATAATGTCAACGCCTGTTTTGACTTTATCGCCAATTTTTACAGAAATAGATTTAACAATACCAGCCTGTGGTGCAGGGATTTCCATTGATGCTTTATCACCTTCAACTGTCATAATTGACTGATCAGCTTCAACTTTATCACCTATTTTAACCAGAATTTCGGTTACTTCTACTTCGTCACCACCGATATCAGGTAATTTGATTTGAATACTCATTATAATAACCTCTTATGCAATTCGTGGATTAAGTTTATCGGCATTGATTTCGAATTTTTTGATCGCATCTTC
Source organism: Gilliamella sp. Gris3-2 (assembly GCF_001690345.1). Lineage (NCBI taxonomy): Bacteria > Pseudomonadati > Pseudomonadota > Gammaproteobacteria > Orbales > Orbaceae > Gilliamella > Gilliamella sp. Gris3-2. Next base: position 14,478 of record NZ_LZHB01000004.1, on the reverse strand, counting down.
AACAACACTAACTTCAATATCACCACGTTTAGCAAGTTCACCCAATGCTGCAACCACAACATAAGATGCATCGACTTCAAAGTGATGACGTAAATTTTCACGGCTATCACTGCGACCGAAACCGTCAGTACCGAGTACTCGATAACTTTCAGCAGGTACAAATCCACGAATTTGCTCAGCAAACAATTTCATATAATCAGTTGAAACCACCGCTGGATTGTTATTCATAATTTGTGCAACATAAGGCACTTTTGGTGTTTCACTTGGATGCAACATATTATATCGTTCACAATCTTGACCATCACGAGCAAGTTCAGTAAATGATGTTACGCTATAAACTTCTGAGCTAATACCATAATTTTTAGCTAAGATTTCAGCCGCTTCACGAACATGGCGTAAAATAGAGCCTGAACCTAGTAACTGAACAGTCGGTTTGCCTTTTTGACCCTCAACGGTATCTAGTTTATAAATACCTCGTCGAATACCTTCTTCTGCACCTTCTGGCATTGCTGGTTGTGCGTAGTTTTCATTGAGAGTTGTAATGTAATAGTAAACGTTTTCTTGCTCACCATACATGCGACGTAAACCATCTTGCATGATTACTGCAACTTCATAAGCATAAGCAGGATCATATGATATACAGTTAGGGATGGTTAATGCTTGAATGTGACTGTGACCATCTTGGTGTTGTAAACCTTCACCATTTAGCGTTGTTCGACCAGAGGTTCCACCAATCATAAATCCACGTGCTTGTTGATCACCTGCTGCCCACATTAGATCACCAATACGTTGGAATCCAAACATTGAATAGTAAATGTAGAATGGAATCATTGGAAAATCATTTGTGCTATATGAAGTGGCCGCAGCAATCCAAGAAGCCGTTGCACCACATTCATTAATTCCTTCTTGAAGAATTTGACCTTTCTCATCTTCACGATAATAAGCCACTTGTTCTTTATCTTGTGGTGTATATTGTTGACCATGTGGATTATAAATACCAATTTGACGGAATAAACCTTCCATACCAAAAGTACGTGCTTCATCAGCTAGAATAGGTACTAAACGTGGAGCAAGTTCTTTATCCTTAAGCATAATATTAAGCGCACGGACAAATGCTATAGTGGTTGATATTTCTTTCGATTGAGCTTCAAGTAATGACGCAAATTCACTTAATGGAGGAATTGAAACAGTTCCTGAAAAATGAGTTAATCTAGATGGTACATAACCATGTAACGCTTCACGACGCTCATGAATGTATTTGTATTCTGGCGTGTGTTCCTCAAATTTGATGTATGGTAATTTTTCAAGTGCTTCATCTGTCACTGGAATATTGAAGAAATCGCGAACATGTCGCACGCCATCCATATTCATTTTTTTCACTTGGTGAGCGATATTTTTTGCTTCAGCAGCAGCCCCCATACCATAACCTTTTATGGTGTGAGCAAGAATAACAGTTGGGCGATCTTTAGTTTCTTTTGCTCGTTGGAATGCTGCAAACATTTTAGCAGGATCTTGACCACCACGATTTAATCTAAAGATTTCTTCGTCAGACATGTCTTTAACTAATTCAGCAGTTTCAGGGTATTTACCAAAGAAATGCTCGCGAACATAAGCACCGTCTTTTGATTTTAATGTTTGATAATCACCATCAAGTGTTTCATTCATTAGTCGAATTAACTTACCTGATTTATCTTTTTGGAGAAGTTTATCCCAACGGTCACCCCAAAGAACTTTAATTACGTTCCAACCAGCACCAGCAAATACACCTTCTAGTTCATTGATAATTTTGCCATTACCCGTTACTGGACCATCTAAACGTTGTAAATTACAGTTGATAACAAAAACTAAATTATCTAGTTTTTCTCGTGTTGCAACGGTAATTGCACCTTTTGATTCTGGTTCATCCATCTCACCATCACCTAAGAAAGCATAGACAGTTTGTTCAGAAGTATCTTTCAACCCACGATTTTCTAAATATTTTAAGAAACGTGCTTGATAAATGGCATTAACAGGACCAAGTCCCATCGATACTGTTGGAAATTGCCAAAATTCTGGAAGCAATTTAGGATGAGGGTATGATGGTAAACCTTTACCATGAACTTCTTGACGGAAATTATCTAATTGCTCTTCGGTTAAACGTCCTTCAATAAAGGCTCGAGAGTAAATACCTGGTGAGATGTGCCCTTGGAAGTAAATTAAATCACCGCCATCTTTTTCATTACGAGCACGGAAAAAGTGGTTAAAACAGACTTCATAAAAAGTAGCTGCAGATTGGAACGATGCCATATGTCCACCAAGCTCTAAATCTTTCTTTGAAGCTCGTAACACCATCATAATTGCATTCCAACGGACAATTGAACGAATACGTCTTTCTATTTCCCAATCGCCAGGATAAGTAGGTTGCTCTTCTACTGGAATAGTATTGACATAATTACTTGTTGAAGATCCAAAAAGTACTGGAACACCCCCATCTCTCGCCTTATTAACTATTTGTTCAATAATATACTGTGCACGTTCGATTCCTTCTTCTCGAATAATAGACTCAACACTTTTGAGCCAATCTTGTGTTTCAATGGGATCGACATCATTCATTTGCATGTCCGACATATAAAAACCTCTTTTTTTGTTTAGAAAAATGCATTATTTGCTATTCTCAATTACATTAAAAAACGTAATAAAAGAAAGCTTAAACTCTGCATTACGGAGCTTCATTAATATCAGTCTGCCATTTTAAAAAAAAAAGTAAAGCAAACTGCCGCTTTGAAAAGAATGTTAATTCCTATCAAATTAATCAACTATTTCAATACTAATAATAAAATAAATGGTATTTATCTGATAAATAACTAAATTTTACTTAATAATAAATTTAAATATTATTCCTAACAGCTATGCTTAGAATAACTACAAGTTGTCAAGTTATTACAAAATCTGTTATATACTTGTAAAAATTTCGATAATATTACTTGAAGACAACAGAAAAAACTATGATCATTAATAATGTCATAATCAAAGACTTAAAAATTAAACCATATGTGTATACCTATCAAGCTATGCATGACTTTACCAAACAACGCAATGAGCATTCTCTTGATGAAATCTGGTTAGTCGAGCATGAACCGGTATTTACCCAAGGTAAAGTTGGTAAAGCAGAACATTTATTAAATCAGACAAATATCCCTGTTATTCAGACCGATCGCGGTGGTCAAATTACTTACCATGCTCCAGGTCAACAAATCATGTATATTTTATTTGATTTAAAAAGACTTAAGATAGGTATCCGAGATGTAGTTAGTTATTTAGAAAATAGTGTCATTCAAACATTGCTCCATTATGGTATTATAGCTAATGCAAAGTCTGATGCACCAGGAGTATATATTAACGAAAAGAAAATTTGTTCACTTGGTTTGCATATCAGTCGTGGCTGCACTTTACATGGACTTGCATTCAATGTTGATATGGATCTTTCCCCTTTTAATAACATTAACCCTTGTGGCTACGCTGGATTACAAATGACGCAACTAAAAGAATATGTCTCTCAAATTGACCGTAAAGAGATAAAACAACTATTAACTAATAATTTTATTAAGCAGTTACCTCAAAGATAAGATACCAATTATGCAAAATAATGAAACAATAATCAGAAGTTCGAAATATCGTGATGCCGAAAAGACGCGCTTAATTCCAACTGTAACATTAGAAGATGTCGCACCGCTAAAAAAACCTGAATGGATGCGAATTAAATTATCTGCTCACTCTGATAATATAGCACATATTAAAAACACAATGCGCAAACATGGATTACATTCAGTCTGTGAAGAAGCATCTTGCCCTAATTTAGCTGAATGTTTTAATCATGGCACGGCTACTTTTATGATTTTGGGTGATATTTGTACCCGCCGTTGCCCATTTTGTGATGTAGCTCATGGTAGACCATTACCACCAGATAGTAAAGAACCCATTAAGCTAGCGCAAACCATTCAAGAAATGAAATTACGATATGTTGTTATTACCTCGGTTGATAGGGATGATTTAAAAGATGGTGGAGCTAGCCATTTTGCTAATTGTACTCGAGAAATCAGAGAATTAAACCCAAATATAAAGGTTGAAACATTAACTCCTGATTTTCGTGGTTGTATTGATGAAGCAATTGATGTCTTAAGTGATAATCCTCCCGATGTATTTAATCATAATTTAGAAAATATACCTCGCTTATATAAAAGGATTCGACCTGGCGCTAACTATGAAGGATCACTTAAATTACTGGCAGCATTTAAAGAACGACATCCTGAAATTCCTACAAAATCTGGCTTAATGGTAGGACTTGGCGAAACAAATCAAGAATTAATTCAAGTGTTAAAAGATTTACGCAGCCATGGTGTTACTATGTTGACGCTTGGTCAATATTTACAACCAAGTAAATATCATTTACCCGTTGAACGTTATGTTTCACCACAAGAATTTGAAGAATTAAAGCAAACGGCATTAGACATGGGATTCACACATGCAGCTTGTGGACCATTTGTACGTTCATCTTATCATGCTGATTTACAAGCAATGGGCAAAGAGGTGAAGTAATCTTCACCCCTTTTTATAATTCTACTCAAAAGCTAAATCAATTATCCACAACCATAAAACGGCGATTTTCAGTAACGATTTGCAAAAAGATGGGTAAGCTAATTTTTTCTTCTTTTTGCAATTTACCATTAATATCATAAATTTTAGAACGACCAAAAGCATCTAAAACAACCGTTTTATCATCATAAAGTGCTGCTATAGTATTTTCATCACCAGCAACTAGCCATTGTCTAGGCTTTTGAGTAAATAGGTTTTTACCTTGACTGTATTGTTGAGGTGGCGTAGTAACATAAAATGCGTCTTGCATTAATGTAAGCATAATATCAGTTTGCGAAGTTGCTTCTGTTATTTGAGCACTTCCTTTATTCGGCCATGATATAATCAATGGTACTTTTAATGATTCTCTGTTAAAGTCGCTTCCTGCATTGCGTAACGCTACTTTTTTCACCTCGTCAATTTTAATATCATTCGAACCAGTAATAACAATAATTGTATCATCATAGGCATTAGATAATTTTAAATAGGCAATTAATGATTCAATGTATTGATCTAGCCTTTTAGCTTCTGATTGAAGATCTGATATTGTAATTTTTTTATTTTTATTACCCAATGAATATTGGATTATAGAAAACAAAGGTGCATGATTAGCAAGGCTATTTTGTTCTTCATGCCAAGTCCTCCAGTTTTCTGTTATTTGTTTATTAGATTGTTTTTTAGGTTGTGGTATTGAAAAATTAGATAACAAAGCTGAACGATATAAAGGCTCAGCAAAACCATCTTCCGAAAATAGACCTAAGTTGTAGTGCTGTTTTGTAACGACATCAAGCAATACAGACGGTTTATGTCCAACAAGGATACTATTATAGTAGTTAGGATCTAATCCATAAAACAATGAAAAGTCATTTAAATAGGACTGATTACTTGCACCATAATGATTAGCAAAGAAAATATTATCTTGAGAAAATTCATTTAACCACGGCATATGTTGAGTTAATAAATTAGTATTCCACCCTTCAATAACAATCATTAACACATTATTTTTTATTGGCTTTTGATTATAAACAATATTTCCCAACGGATATTCAATTGCCATCGCAAAAGGATTCCCTTCTTGAGCAACACGATCACGATAATCATTTTCTTTAATAAAGCCATAACGTTCAAGAAAATGGCGAGCAGTTAAAGGATAAGAAAGTGGTAGGCTTGAACGCTGCATAGTAATTGGTCGATAAAAATTAGCATCAGCCCAAATATGAATCAAATGTGAGGAAACAAAACAAAGAATAAAAAGAATTACTACAGGCTTTGCATAGCGTTTACGTTTACTTAAGCTACGTAATTTTTTCCAGCTCCATACCGAAAATAAAATTTCAATCAACAAAATAAATGGAATAGCAATAAATACCGTACTTAAATAAGTGACTTTTTGCGATGAAAATAATTGCCAAATAGACAAATTAAGGTGCATTCTAAAATGCGAAAAAACTTCAATATCAATAATTAGTAATGAAAGACCTACTGTTGCAAAAACCGTTGCAATTATCCTTTGCCATCGAGATGAATGAATGAAAAAACTTAACGGAAAAAGCAGAATTAAATAAGCAATAAAGGTCAAATAGCTGAAATGTCCGATTGCACTAATAATTGCATAAAATCGCCCCATAAAAGTACGAGGCCAATCTGCAATAAATAAATATTGACTACCTAGTAAAATTACAACAAAAATATTAAACAACGTAAACCAATGCCCCCAACTAACAATTTGTGAGGCACGATAGTCTTTGAAGTAAGTATTTTTGATTTTGAGCATATTAAGTCGTTGCTAATGGTGGTTATTAAGATAAATAAACAATAAATTATGTTTTAGTTTACCTGATTTTAAAAAATCTTTCTGTAAATTTTTTATTTGCTACCATAAAGATTTTGGTAATCTGTTGGCGATACATCGGATACTTGTTATAATTTCAAAATGAAATAAGTTAACAAAAAGATAAAAACTTTGGCAATTAAACAACTCAACGCAAAACAGATCCAGCCTGATTTATCCTATATTTCTGAACTTAGAAACAAAACTAATAATTCAATATCATTAGCATCAGAAAAATCAGAACATTTACTCATGTGGCAACCACGTGTGGCCTCTGCCTTAGCACTGTTATGCCCACCCAAAAGAGTATGTTATAGCCCCCGCTTTATGTTGCTTAAAGCACCTGAAAGCGAGCTTTTTTTTGATTTACTAAGACAAGCCATTAAATCTGATTTATCTTCACCTTCATTAGGCTATAGTTATTTTTTTAGCGAAAGTAAAATTACGCTGGCCAATGCAAAGAGCAAACAAGATAATTTTGCAGCCCAAGACAATTGTTTATTTGCATCTTCTGTTGATAGTGAAAAACTATTTGGTTGTGTTAGACAACCTGAAAATAGCCCTATAAAATTACAAGCTGGACTTGTTCATCGTGCTAATGGCGGCATTTTAATTTTAGGCCTTCGCTCACTACTTAGCCAACCATTGTTATGGTCTAAACTAAAACAAATGGTAATAAAGCAAGAGTTTGAATGGGTTTCAGCTGACGAATCTCATCCTTTACCTTTGTCTATTCCTCCTATGCCACTTGATTTACGAATCATTTTAGTTGGAGATAGATTAAGTTTAGCAGAATTACAAGATTTTGAACCTGAATTTTATTCAACTTCTATTTATACTGAATTTGAAAATGAATTGCAGGTCAAATCACCAGAACAAATCGAACAATGGATTAATTATTTAAATTTTATTGCGAACAAACAACAATTACCCAATATTGATACCTTAGCTTTTGCAAAAATTTACAAAGAAGCAACGCGCTATACTGGTGATCAACATTACCTCCCTCTTTCAGTAGATTGGATTAATTCGCTATTAGTTAATGCTACACACTTTATGCAAAATAATGTAATCGATGAATCAGCCATCACTTCTGCTATAAAGCAAAAATCATGGCATGAAAATTATTTGCAAGAAAGGCTACATGAGGAGATATTTAGTAATCAAATAATGATTAATACTAAAGAGCAAGTTGTTGGACAAATAAACGGCTTATCAGTAATTGAATACCCTGGATATCCAAAAGCGATTGGTGAACCCACTCGTCTAAGTTGTCTTATTCATTTTGGTGATGGAGAGATAATTGATATAGAACGCAAAACAGAATTAGCTGGTAATATTCACTCAAAAGGAATGATGATAATGCAGGCATTTATTATGTCTGAATTTGCTATCAATCATCAATTACCTTTTTCAACTTCTTTAGTGTTTGAACAATCTTACAGTGAAATTGATGGTGACAGCGCTTCACTTGCAGGGCTTTGTGCAATCATTAGCGCTTTATCACAACAACCTATTGATCAACAATTGGCTGTTACTGGTTCAGTAGATCAATTTGGTCATGTCCAATCAATTGGTGGAGTGAACGAAAAAATTGATGGATTTTTTGCTGTTTGTAAACAACAAGGTTTAACTGGACAACAAGGCGTAATTATTCCAGCCACTAATCAACGCCATTTAAGTTTAAATGATGATGTTATTGAAGCAATCGATCAAGGAAAGTTTTCAATATGGTCTGTTGAACATGTTGCTGATGCGCTTTACCTACTAACAGGTATTCCTTATAAAGATAAAGATAGCATTAATCTTTACCAATTGATTCATGCACGTATGCAAGCAGTATTGTTGCAGGACAAAAAACAAGATAGTTGGCTAAGTAGATGGCAAAAATATTGCAAAAAGTAATAATACCAAATAAACTTTGGTTCAAAATTTTATTAATTACGAAATAGAAAAAGAGAGTTAGTTAACTTTCAATTTTTCAAAACATGTTTTAATTTACATTAAATAAAAGGTTTTTTTATGACATTTGAACGTAAATCATCGTACGATAAAGCTGATTTAATTAAATCAGGCAATAATGAATTATTTGGTCATGATGGACCACCATTACCATCTGATTTAATGTTAATGATGGATCGTATTATCGAAATGAATGAAAACGGTGGCAACTTTGGCAAAGGTTTTGTTGAAGCTGAACTTGATATTAATCCCGATTTATGGTTTTTTAAATGTCATTTTAAAAACGATCCAGTTATGCCTGGTTGCCTAGGACTTGATGCTATGTGGCAATTAGTTGGATTTTATTTAGGTTGGATTGGTGGTAAAGGGAAAGGCCGCGCTTTAGGTGTTGGTGAGGTAAAATTTACTGGCCAAGTGCTACCAACTAATAAAAAAGTAACCTATAAAATCCATTTCAAACGTGTTATTAATCGCAAATTAATTATGGGTATCGGTGATGGTGAAGTTTTTGTTGATGGTAAGCTTATTTATCAAGCATCTGATTTAAAAGTAGGTCTATTCCAAGATACCAACGCTTTTTAATTTAAAGCTACTCATTCTGTCAGCCTTATTAAATACAAGTAAGGTTGACATCATCTCTTTTTTATTAAATCCATATTTAGTTATAGCATGAATAATCATGTATAATGCTACAAATTTTTATACTTTTTTATTTATAATGAATCGTTTAAAACATTTATTAATTTGTATTATTTTATTTTTTTTATCAAACACACTAGTTTATGCTGATTTCAATGGTAAAGTTGTCAAAGTAATTGATGGCGATACAGTTGATATCTTAACTATCAAAAAACAAAAAATCCGTGTTCGTTTGCTTGATATCGATGCGCCTGAAAGTAAACAAGCCTATGGTAATGTATCACGGAAATATTTAGCTTCACTCATTGCTGGTAAAAATGTTTTTGTTAAAGAAAACAAAAAAGATATCTATAAAAGAACCTTAGGTACTATTTTTTTAAATAAAGTTAATATCAATGCCAAAATGGTCGAAAAAGGTTATGCTTGGGCATACCGTTATAAAGGAGTAGCTAATAACAAAATGATGGTAAAATTAGAGACTAGAGCAAAACAAAATAAAAAAGGACTATGGAAAGATAAACATCCAATAGCTCCTTGGGATTTTCGACATAATAACAAATAAGGCACCTTATAAAATACCTATTTTTTTAGGGGGGAGTGAAGCTTCAACATGTCAATGTGAACCAATAACTAGTTTACAGTCCACTTCTTGATTATCGACTGGTGGTGCAGAAATTTATTGTTTATTATATTCTAAGCTTTGTTTGATTATGTCAGTTTGTTATTTAATTGCTAAATCATCAGGGCTAGTTTTGAGTAAAGTATCAATTTTATAAAAACTTTTTACAAACTTCAGATAAATCAGTCATAGTTACTGAAAAAATGCCTAAAGGCGCCATAAAAATACTAATTTTTATCCTTTATTACATTTCATTGATAATCTATAAAAAATAATTTGAATATTATAAAATAGCTAGGATGTAGCGAAGAATTTTAGGATGGAAATATATAAATCTTACCAGCAAATGCTGATAAGATAATAAAAGACTTAGATTACACTAACATCAGCAGCAGAAGGACCACGAGGGCTGTCTTGAATTGAAAATTCTACTTGTTGACCTTCACCTAATGTTTTGAATCCATCGCCAGAAATTGCAGAGAAATGTACAAATACATCTTTGCTACCATCAGCGGGGGAAATGAAACCAAAACCTTTACTTTCGTTGAACCATTTTACTTGACCAGTTTTCTTAGACATAATAATCTTCCTATAAATAAATTAACTTTAGCCCTTAAAGGACTATATTCAAAAACATAAAACCTAGATTACTTATTAACACTAAGAAGAATATACTAAAGAAAACTAATCTCTAAGCTATAGTAAACTACAAACTACATATATCGAAATGTTACAAAATAAATCCGCATGTCGTATGCTTAGGTCTATTTACTCATAATTAGTTTACTAATGCAAGCAATCTTTTTAAAAGATTACTTATTATATCAGTAAAAATAATTCATAACGCTAATTTAAAGATATAACATTATGAATTTTATAACATTAATCTTTTGCCATCATTTGAGATTTTTTTATCGTTGCTTCCACTGCATCAATAACTGCTGACCTAAATCCTTTAGCTTCAAGTAGTTGCACACCTTCAATGGTTGTACCCGCAGGTGAGCAGACCATATCTTTTAACTCTCCTGGATGTTTACCTGTATCTAATAGTAGTTTTGCCGATCCCAAAACTGCTTGGGCAGCAAACTTGTAAGCTTGTTTTCTTGATAATCCGCCTTTAACCGCACCATCAGCTAATGCTTCAATAAACATAAACACAAAAGCGGGGGAAGATCCACTTGCACCAATAACTGCGTCAATTAAATCTTCAGGAACAACTTCCGTTTCACCAATACAATTTAACAATTGTTGAACAATAGACAATTCTTCATCGGTAATTTCGGTATTAGGGGTAATTGAACACATAGCGGCATTAACAAGGGCTGGTGTGTTAGGCATAACTCGTATAATTTTTTGCTCATAACCCACGCATTTGGCAATTGTTTTAATGGTAACACCTGCCGCAATTGAAATAACGATGGTATTTTTCTTTAATTCTTTTTGAATATCAACAAGTACATCAACAATCACATTAGGCTTAACCGCAACAAAAACTATATCGGCTTCTCGAGCAACATCTCTCGCTGAATCAAGATTATTTATTGAATAAGTTTGATTAAGAACTTGACCTTTTTCTGGATGATGATCATAAACATAAATTTGGGTTCCCGGCACAATATTACTGCCCAAAATACCTTGCAATATGGCATTCCCCATGTTACCTAAACCAATAAAACCAATTTTTTGTTCCATTTATTTACCACCTTTTTAATATCAATGCTTTTTCACAATTATAGAATATTTTTTGATACAAAACCCACTTTTTAACAATATAGTTTATTGTTAATTATTTTTATAAATATTTTAAATCTAAGGTTAATTTCTATTAAAGTGTGTGCTCAATATTTGTTATACATTTTACTTTTTAAATAAGAAAAGTAGTATTTACTGGCATATTGCTTAAAAACTAATTAGCAACCACATTAGTTCTTAGTCTACATCAATGTGAATTTTATTGGTTATCTTGGCAAAAAATTTAGTTTTTTCTTGCCTAAATAACCATGATTAGACGTGTTTTAGATGGTAGCTGCAAACTAAGGTGTAACGCAGGCTACTCTATAATCTTGATCCGAATGATCTCTATCACCAATACCACCAGTATTGGCCTCTACAACATAGTTATATCTCCAACGATTTTGATCATCTGAAGTCCAATAAGCGGCTCTAGAATCTCCCCAAGCAGGATCGCCAACACGAAAATATTCCCAATCACTGTCTTTATAGTAAAGCTGTGTCATACGACCCCATTCACTAAGTAATCCCCCCATCCAATAACCATTTGTTTTATAACTAATTTTTCTCAGATAAAACGGTTCAACTATACCTATTTGCCAGTTGACTTTACTAGCCCTTCCATTAGTAAAATCAAGTACTTTTATTATTCGATACCCACCACCATTAAAATTATTACAAAATGCTACTGCATTTTGATACCCACCAGCACCACCACCTTTTTTAGCTACATACCAACGCTCAAGCTTAAAACTATATAATGGTTGATTACTTTCATCTCGCCAATAAAATGTCGAAGGTGTAAAAGCCCCGGGATTTTCTAAACTTGGGCCAGTTAAGGTAATTTTGACTAAACCAGTAGGAGAACTATTTTCCCTATGTAATTTGAGTGTTACTCCTCCTTTGGAAATTGTATCACCATTCGTATTAATAAATTCTTGTGCTTTCATTCCTGCAACACTCAAGTAAAAAAATAAATTATGAGAGCCTGTGGTTGGAAAGTTTGCCCCAGGATTCGCTGGATTATAAGCATAAAATCCCCTATGCTTATTCCACTCACCATTACCTGCGTTAATAGATGAAATCGCTCCATCATAAGGGATTTTACCCGAGTGAAAATCAAACTCTAAATTTGGTTTTGCGTAACAAAACTTAGGTTTATCCACCTTCGGATAAATGAAATAGGTATGTCTTCCTCCCGTAAAATGCCCTCCTTGAGATGGTATGCCATATTCTGTTTCAATACTCATATCCCCAATTTCTAACGTCAATTTATAAGGTGCATCACACCCATTGAGTAAGCTATTGGCATGGTGCTTCACATAATCAGTAATATCTTGCCCTTCTATATTTTCCCATTTTATTTTTAATTTACTTGAATTGACACGATGAAGTGTATCTCCATCATCATCCTTCCAATAACCATTGTCATCAATAACTTTATCTGCCAATACCTCTGGATAATTCCCATGAGGTACTAATGTCTTAATATCTGCAAAAGTGGCCGAAAGTTTATCTAACACTAATGGATTTTCCATACTTGAGCTATCATTTGATACAGTAATAATTTTGTTTCCGGGCAATGTTACTGATAATAAGGGACTAACTGAATCGGCATGAGTCGCACCGCCGTCAAAGGTTAAATAGGGGGAAGTACCATGGATCTTTTTTACCGTCACAGCGGATAATGCTGACATAGCATTATTCGATATCACTAATCCAAATAATGCCCAAATTGCTTGGGAAATATAACGTTTAATCTTTGAATTGGGTGATATTATGCACAAACAGGCTTGATAATAAAGAAAAGGTATAAAAACTTTAAAAAACGGCCGGATATGTAAAGTTGTTTTTTTTAGTTGTTCAAATTGTGTGCTGTGTGCTGTGTGCTGTTCCTTTTTCATTGTATTATTTCCTATCTCATTTTTCAAAAATTTTCCACTTTCTTTTGTCTTTATAAAATTAAATGAACAAATTAGTAACTAATAATTTATTAATTACTCTTTCTTAATTCACTTTTAATATATTTTATTTTTAGGGTCTGAAATACATAGTTGATAACTAGCATAAATAATGCATTAGATTATAAACATAAAAACGTATCGCTTTAAAGTAAATAAACTTATTTTTTTGTTAAGATTTGTAAATTTAACTTTTTTATTTATGAATTATATTGATAGAGTTAAATTTATAAGCTGATAATCGAGAATTAAAAGTTTGTAATATTTTGTTGGATATTTTCGTACATCAACAATATAATAACTAGTATTAATTTACTAGCTATTATTTTACTTATTCAAATCATCAAGTATTAGTTGTCATTTTTTAGTTAATATTGTTCATAGCTAAAGAAAGATATTTTATCTACTCCTCATTAAACACTTTTTCTATAATTGCCCACTCTCAATAGTGATTGATATTCAATCATATCTTTTGATTTGTAATGCCTTTAAAATTACTTAATAAATATTGGAATGGCAACACATTTTCAAACAAAAAAATTAAGGGGTAAGTGTTTTTTAAATTCAACGGGAGGCAAGTAGCCTAACGAAGAATGTAATCGTTTATGATTATACCAATAAGCATAAGCCGAAAAAGCGCGTTGTAACTCAGCTGTTGAGTTGAAACGTTGGCCTTTTACAAATTCCGTTTTAATTGTTTTAAATGTCGCTTCCGCTACCGCATTGTCATATGGACACCCTTTCTTGCTTAATGAATGCGTGATATTAAATGTCTTAAAACAATCCGCTAATAACCGATTATCAAACTCTTTACCGCGGTCTGAATGAAATAAATCCAATTTTGATAATGGCAGTTTAATTTGACTTAATGCCGACATAACAAGCTCTGCTGTTTTATGTTGACCAACATGATAACCGACAATTTGCCTATCGGATAAGTTCACTAAAACACATAAATAGTTCCAACGTTGCTTAACTTGAATATAGGTTAAATCCGCAACAACAATTTGTTTTTTATCACCTACATCAAATTGTCGTTGCAGGTGGTTTTCTGTGGCGGTTTCATTCACTTCCGTAGTGTGAGATTGATAACGTTTAACGGTGTATTTTGATACCAGCAATAA
>NZ_LZHB01000003.1:0-392 GCF_001690345.1 Gilliamella sp. Gris3-2 | reverse complement strand
TGGAATGGCAACACATTTTCAAACAAAAAAATTAAGGGGTAAGTGTTTTTTAAATTCAACGGGAGGCAAGTAGCCTAACGAAGAATGTAATCGTTTATGATTATACCAATAGGCATAAGCCGAAAAAGCGCGTTGTAACTCAGCCGTTGAGTTGAAACGTTGGCCTTTTACAAATTCCGTTTTAATTGTTTTAAATGTCGCTTCCGCTACCGCATTGTCATAAGGACATCCTTTCTTGCTTAATGAATGCGTGATATTAAATGTCTTAAAACAATCCGCTAATAACCGATTATCAAACTCTTTACCGCGGTCTGAATGAAATAAATCTAATTTTGATAATGGTTGTTTAATTTGGCTTAATGCCGACATAACAAGCTCTGCTGTTTTATGTT